>CAZDUU010000561.1:0-1960 GCA_964508675.1 uncultured Bacteroidales bacterium
TGCTTCTGATAGCGGTTACGGAAACGATCAACACGACCTGCAGTATCAACGAGTTTAACTTTTCCAGTGTAGAAAGGGTGCGAAGTATTTGAAATTTCGACCTTAATCAGTGGGTAAGTTACTCCATCAATATCAATAGTTTCTTTGCTAGCTGCAGCAGATTTGGTAATAAAAATATGTTCATTTGACATATCCTTGAATACTACCAGTCTGTAATTCTTAGGGTGAATATCCTTTTTCATAAAGCTTTTTAGTTAATCTTTTTTTGAACCGCAAAAATAATACATTTTTTTTGTTTAAACAAACTTTATTCATGTTTTTTCAACCTGTATTTGTTAATTTTGATTATTGCAGTTTTGAAAAAAATTGCAGAGATTTGTGCATTGAATATGAATGAAGAAAAAGAAATAATCGAAAACGAGTACTTTTTCAAAAAAGAGGTAACTTTTGGCCCGGAAAAAGGGTTATTTTTTTGTTTTATTATTGCATTAATCTGGTTTTTGCTTAACTCTGCTATCATTTATTTCATTAAAGGATCATTCTATTTTATCAATGATGGATTTAAAGATTCTTTTTTAAATGTAGAATTCTCACTTCCGGTTTTTATCCTAGGCATATTACTTCAGGAAATAATAAAAAGTTTATTATTGATGATATTGGCCAAAGTCCCGTTTAGAAATCAATTAAAAGGATTTTCATGGACATCATTTATGCCCTATGTACACAGCAAATATCCAATTCCTTTAAATAAATACAGGTATATTCTAATTATCCCAACTGTAATGCTATTAATTGTCGCACCTCTTTCTTACATTTTCAATCATTTTTCATTTTTATTCATATCAATAGTATGGTTATTTTTTTCGGGATATGATTTATATGCCTCATATTTATTAAGAAAATTCCCTAAAAATTATCTTGCCTCAGATCATCAGGATTTACCAGGATCAGTTGTATATGAAAACCCATTTTAATTTTTATGAAAAAAGAATTAACTCAAGGTATTAAATCAGAAAAAATAATTATAGTTGAAAGTAAACATAGTGCTAACTCTTATGGTTCGGGATTAGTCGATGTTTTTAGCACACCGTCTATGATAGCTTTGATGGAGCAGACCTGCAATGAGCTACTTCTGGACTACATTGATACAATTGAAACATCCGTTGGAATAGAAGTTTGTGTAAAACACTTAAAAGCCACTCCTATTGGTGATAAAGTAAGTTGTACTGCAGAGGTAACTGAAATTTATAAAAATAAAATCACTTTTAAAGTAGAGGCATTTGACTCAAAAGGTAGAATTGGTGAAGGAATTCATAAAAGAGCAGTAATTGACAAGGAACTTTTTATCAAAAACCTTAACCATTAATATTTTCCTGGCAACAACATGGTATTTGTTGCTGGGTTAATACACATCACCGGAATTTTCATTCCAAACTTGGTTGCTTTTAAAATAAATTTCTTGAAGTCGTATGACATAATAAAAATCAAATCAGCTGTAATTTCTTTACCAAAGTCGTATATTGCATCATTAAACTTATCACCACGTTTTGCGGTTCTGACACCATAAATAACTTCTCTTTCATCCAGTACTTTTTTTATGAAGTACATATTCTTTTTCATTTTTTCATTCTTAGAATTACTTTCAATATAGGGCTTAAGAATGTTAATATTGCACTGGAAATATTTTGATAAAAGAATAACCCAGTTTAATTGAACTCTTGCTTTTTCATTATAATCAAAAGGAACAACAATATCTTTTACTTTTTCAGAAGAAGGTGCAGCCTGAACTAAATAAAAAGGAATATTTGACCCCACAATTGTTTTTAAAGCTCTTTTTGGATTATGCAAACCCATAATAATTATGAGGGCATTGATTTCAATAGCAGTAGATTTTAATCCTTTAAAGATATCACCTTTGCGAACAATTGGTATCGACTTATGGTTAAACTTTTCTTCCATT
>CAZDUU010000562.1:0-1951 GCA_964508675.1 uncultured Bacteroidales bacterium
ACCATTTGGAGTGTGTGGAGGGTCGCCATCGTATATTTCGCTTATGGTTCCTATTCCATGAATAATCATATCCTCTTCAAAACTCTGGTATGTGCGTTCAATGAGTGATAAAGCAGATTTTCCATGTATTCTGAACATACCTTCGGCAAAAGCACCAAGCAACCACGGCCATACTGTTCCCTGATGATAAGCAGCATCACGTTGAGCCTGGTTTCCGCAATATTGTCCCTTATAATCAGGATGATTGGGCGATAATGTGCGAAGTCCTTTGGGTGTTAGCAGTTCTTTCTGAACAACTTCTAAAATATTCCTTTTTATTTCTGAATCCTCAATAGGACTGAAAGGAAGCGATGTAGCAAAAATCTGATTTGGACGAACAGACCAGTCTTTTGATTCGTAAGTCACGACATCGGCAAGAAATCCTTTTGTAGGACAATAAAACATTTCTGTAAATGATTTTTTTATTTTTTCCGGAATATCGATCCATTCGAGAATGAATTTGCGATCTTGGGCTATTTTTGCCAATGTAAGGCTGTACATAATGGCATTATACCATAATGCATTAATTTCTACAGCAAATCCGATACGTGGTGTAATGGCCTTGCCTTCAACAACAGCATCCATCCATGTTAAAGCATAACCCTGTTTCCCTTGCCAGAGAAGTCCATTATCATGCATTTTAATGTTAAAGTCCGTTCCTTCGCGGAAAGCATTTAATATTTTTTTGATGACTTTCCCGTATTCCTTCCATGCAGATTTATAGCAGTGGGCAAACTCGCAATATTGTTGCAACGCCCAGAAAAACCATAAAGGAGCATCAACACTGTTGTAAACAGCATTGTCTCCGGTTCCGGCATTAGGAAAGAACGGCCCCTTCATATCACGAATCATGGTATGCATTACTTCCTTGAAAATATCCATTTTCCCCTCTGATAGAGTTAAACCGGGAAGTGAAATGAACGTATCACGCCCCCAGGCGCCAAACCATGGGAATCCGGCAATTACTTCGGTGCGTTTTTCTTTATGAACAATGAACTGCTGGGCAGCATTTATCAGACAGTTTTCAAAATTATTCCTGTCAATTCTGCAATTAATTTCTTTATCAAATTGTCTGTTTAATGAGCGGGTAACCGTTGGTGATGTTCCGGCAGTAAAAACAATAACTTCGCCTTTTCTGATTGGCATTTCAAAATAACCAGGAACAAAAAGATCTTCGTGATAGTCATAACCCCTTTCCATTTCTTCCAGATATTCGATGTTGTAATACCAATCCGGAACATGGACATAATCAACTTTTTTCGAAAACTGAAGATATAATGAAGGGTAACCATTGTAAAGCTTTACTTTGATCCCGTTTTCAACTTCGAAATGTTTTCGGTTTACATCCATATTCGCTTTGCTTAAACTATGAATGTTTCTGAATGCAAGAAAAGGTTTAAAGCGTATTTTTGTCGGAGAGTGGGCGTCTAAAAGCGTATAACGTATCATCATACGTTCTTCGGTAGTAACCAGGATGAGCTCTTTTTTCAGAACAACTCCGCCGACTCTGTATATTAAACTCATGTTTGGTTCCAGATCAAAGTCGCGAATGTACTTATGCCCTTTAGGCTCATATATTCCGGGATAACGGTGAATAGCTAAATTAAATGAGCTATTATGTTGGATAATGGTTTCGTCAAGTGAAGAAAGCAACATATGTGTGCCACCATCCAATTGCTCAATTGGACAGGCTAAAAGTCCATGATATTTGCGGGTATTACAACCAACTAATGTCGTATAGGCATATGAACCGGCTCTGTTAGAACGAAGAATTTCGCGTTTGATTGAATATTCAAGGTTTATGAGTTGTGTTTTGTCAAATTTTATGTAGCCCATAATTTAGCTTAGTTTAGAATTTTTGCAAATTTAATATTTTTTGCCCAACCTTACGTTAAATAAATTGAAAAATTAG
>CAZDUU010000563.1:0-1951 GCA_964508675.1 uncultured Bacteroidales bacterium
TATTTCTGCTTTTTTTCTGCTCTTGTGCAGTTCGTCTGATTTATATTCCCAAAACACAAATCAGGGGGAAATTCATGGAAATATTCAGATTGACGCACAGACATATAAGGCTGACAGCACAATTAATGCTTCGGATGTTCCCGAGAAAATGTTATTAAATTCATATGCTAATTTAGTTTATACAAAAGGAAAATTTACGGCAGGAATCCGTTATGAGGCATATCTGAATACATTGCAGGGGTTTGATGCCCGTTACAACGGAACAGGAATACCATATAAATATATTACTTATACGGACGATAATCTGGAAGTTACGGCTGGTAGTTTTTACGAACAATTTGGAATGGGTTTGATTTTGAGAACTTACGAAGAAAAAGCTATAGGATATGATAATGCATTTGATGGAGTTCGTGTAAAATTCAGCCCGATAAAAGGAATTTCCTTAAAAGGGTTGACTGGTAAACAACGTAACTTTTTTGATGTCGGGGCAGGTATAGTTCGCGGAGCTGATGCTGATGTTGCATTAAACGATCTGTTGCCATTTATGGAAAACTCTTCAACCATTATCAACTTAGGTGGAAGTTTTGTAAGTAAATACCAGGCTGACAAAGACCCATTATATAAATTACCCGAGAATGTAGGTGCATGGGCATCGCGTTTACAGGTTATGCATGGTGGATGGAATTTTTATTCCGAATATGCTTACAAAATAAATGACCCGTCAGCTGATAATCGTTATATATATAAAGATGGTCAGGCTTTAATGGCAAACCTGGGTTATTCGACTAAAGGCTTTGGCTGGTTGCTGAATGTAAAAAGAGTTGATAATATGAGTTTTCGCAGTGATCGCAATGCAAGTCTTATGCAGCTGAATATTAATTATATACCTATTTTCACCAGAACATTTACTTATACCCTATTAAATAAATATCCGTATTCAACCCAGGCAAATGGCGAAATAGGTGGCGGAACCGAATTGCTTTACAAATTTAAAAAAGGGACAACGCTCGGAGGTGAATATGGAACCAATGTTTCAGTCAATTACAATCGCTTATATGGATTGAAAAAAAATAACCCGTCTGATACAAATATTGTAGGTGCTTCAGGAACACTTGGTTACAGTAGTCCTTTCTTTGAACCCGGTGATGATTTATACTATGAAAATGTAACTTTGGAAATTAATAAGAAGTTTTCAAAGAAATTTTCTTCCAATTTCATTTATCAATACTTTAGTTATAATTTCGATGTGTTGCGTGGTATGACAGGGCATGGAATGGTTTACGGGCATGTTGGCGTGATTGATGCTATCTATCGCTTTAGCGATACACATGCGTTACATGTGGATGCTGAAATGCTTTTCTCAGAACAGGATAAAGGGAACTGGGCAATGATAACCGCCGAATACAGTATCGCTCCTTCGTGGTTCTTCTCAGTTTCAGATCAGATGAATTATCAAAATCCCGAAAGTTCGGATGTAAACCATTTTTATATGGGAAGTATCGCTTTTGCAAAAGGAGGCTCGCGATTACAGGTTGGATACGGTCGTCAGCCCGAAGGTGTAATGTGCATAGGCGGAGTTTGCAGAAATGTTCCGGCATCTAACGGATTTATGGTTTCATTAAGTTCAACCTTTTAATTCCCTTTAACGATGAAAAAATTCAGATACATTATTCCGGTGTTAATTCTTGCAGGTTTGACCTCTTTTATGGCATGCGATAAAATTGATGCTCCGTATAAGGAAACTCATTCAAACGGAAATGATACCACCACTTATGTTCAAAAAGAGCTGATTGAAGATTATACCGGTCACCGTTGCGGAAATTGCCCCCGTGCCCATGAAAAACTGCATGAGATCATTAACTTATACGGTGATAAAGTGATAGGAATGGCTTTGCATAGTGGTTTCTTTGCAGATCCTTTGCCTCCTGACTATCCCAGCGATTTCAGAACA
>CAZDUU010000564.1:0-1949 GCA_964508675.1 uncultured Bacteroidales bacterium
GTTGCTTTCTGCGGCCAATCGCCCTAATGAATAAAGTGGTTTATTCTGACCGGGCAGCTTTGTAAGAAATTCGTCTGATGGAGGAGTTCCGAACGTTGGAATTAAGCAGTTTTTGTAGTATTGACTGTTGTACCGAATCATTTCACTATGTATTCCTTTTCCAATCAAAAACACATGCTTTATTTGTCCCGGGTTTTCCAGATTGAAATCATACAAAAAACGCTGTATTGCTATTGGATTTTTAGGAATTCCGTAAGCATACTGGTCATAAAGCTGGTTAATGTCTATTACTTCGCTTTTATATCCTGTTGAATTGCGATAATTTGCATATTGATTGGCCGATGAAACCAATGAAGGATGCGTTATTATCAAATAATCTGCTTTCCCATTATTAATGGTGTAATCCTTATAAATTAAACTATCTAAAACATTTGCCTGATAAATGGAATCCTCTAATGAATAAACACAGTGCTTAATATTCGTTCCATTGGGTATTAAAGCTTTGTATTTTCCGCCGGTATATAATACGGGAATTTTTTTATGATTGGCTACATCCCACAAAATCATTGCAGCGGAAGAGCCTGCATTTAATTCGATATATGTTTTTCCGGAGGTACTGTTGCCCACATCAAAAATCTGCCGTGCACCATTAAAAGTAAAATTATGAGGGTAATACACTCTTGCATTTGATAATGTTGACTTATCGGTTACCAATGACAGATCATCTACAGACTCCAGCTCAAAATTACTTATAGAAGACAGATTTTGAAATAAATTAACTGTTGAACTTACTTTTTTATAACCGGTGAAAACAGTGTCAATCAAAACCTGATTATTAAATGAAAATCTCATGTGATGATTCCCTACACCCGAAAATTGTGCATTGGTTGCGCTAAAACATGTATATTTTAAGGTAACCGGCAATGATACATCAACATAATTTTCTGTTGGAACCGTGTATGTTTGCGGAGAGTTTAAATCTGAATAATTTCCCGCCCATCCTTCAGCTGCATTATACCAGGAACCCATGTCTCCCTGATAATAATTATGCGGAGTTGTTATTCTTTTTTCAATATAGCAATATGTAGCCAATGAGGATTGATAAGCCTGAAAATTAACATCTGTTTCATAGCTTACGCGCCTGTTTGTAATTGAGCTATTCCATGTGAGAAAATAATAAATCGTATCATTGATTAATGATTGATAAGGATTTACAAGCTCGGCAGGGTTCTCGTACAAAAGTGAGTCTAAAAGGCCGTCATTTCCATAAGCAAAAAATTCTATATAATCGTTTGTATTGAAAATACCATCGTTTTCGCCGGCAATATAAATATATTGCTCTTCGCCCCTGGCAAATATCTGAATATTTTGAGGCGAGATACTGTTTAATTCAACTCCGGCACTGATTAAAGTCTGCCTGTTGATTCTGTATATACCCGTTTTTACGATTGGAATCCTGCAATACTTTTGATTGTAGGTAATCCACTCATTTCCTATATTTTGAGAAAAAGATGAAAAACCTGAAAACAAAAATAATATCAACAAAAAAAAATGCCTCATATCAACAATCAATGCTGTAAAGTTAAAAAAATAATGTGAAAAAATAAACCCATTTAAAACAAAAATGCCTGCTAATAGAGCAGGCATTTTTCATAATGACTAACTAACTATTCAACTGAGCTGCTTACGTCAGCTTCAATTTGCTTTATTTTCGGATTTCCATAAATGTTCACATTGCTACCATTTCTGGCTTTAACAACTAAGGTATCCTTTACCATCAATGAAGCAGAAGAACCATCCATCACAACAAATTTTCCATTCTGAGTCTCCAGATGATCCACGCGGATTTCACTGCCTTTGTATGCCTTGACAAGGATATTATTGGATGTTCCGACTACATTTAATTCGCTTCCATTATTGATATTAAACTCACCGGTATGCCCTTTTAT
>CAZDUU010000565.1:0-1942 GCA_964508675.1 uncultured Bacteroidales bacterium
TACTGATATTCAGAAAAAACCTTCATTGCTGACTCCTCCTCCTCCATTTACCACAAGTACTTTACAACAGGAAGCCTCCAGAAAATTAGGCTTTTCTGTTTCTCAGACTATGACCATTGCTCAAAAACTATATGAATCAGGGTTTATTACATACATGCGTACAGACTCCGTACATCTGTCAACACTTGCTTTGGGTGCAGCAAAAAAAGAAATTGAAACACTTTTTGGAAAAGATTACCATAAATCACGTCAGTATGAGACAAAGTCAAAAGGTGCACAGGAAGCTCACGAAGCAATACGTCCTACATATTTTGCTAATCAAACCATTGATGGAACCGATCAGGAAAAGAGACTCTATGAATTAATCTGGCAGAGAGCTATTGCTTCGCAAATGAAAGAAGCAAAGATCGAAAAAACAACGGTAACCATTAACGGAAAGAAAATCAAATATGAGTTTTTAGCAACGGGTAGAGTGATTCTATTTGATGGTTTTATGAAACTCTACAATGAATCAACAGACGATGAGCCTGAAGCCAGTGAAGATTCCGTTATGCCTCCTTTGAAGGTAAATCAGGAATTAATAAGAAAATCGATTGTTGCTAATCAAAAGTATTCACACCACCCACCACGATACACTGAAGCCAGTTTAGTAAAAAAATTAGAAGAATTAGGTATTGGCAGACCTTCTACTTATGCTCCGATTATTTCAACAGTTCAGCAAAGAGGTTATGTAACCAAAGGAAACATGCCTGCTTCAAACAGGGAAATTTCCATTATTACGCTGGATGGTAGCACTATAAAAGAAAAAGTGAAAAAGGAATCGTATGGTTATGAAAAAGCAAAGTTATTTCCCACAGATACCGGAATGATTGTAAACGATTACCTTATAGGAGTATTTCCTGAAATACTTGATTTTAATTTTACTGCAAACATTGAAAAAAAGCTGGACGATGTTGCTGAAGGTAAAGCAAATTGGGTAAACATTTTAAAAGATTTTTATAAAACATTCCATCCCAAGATAAAAGAACTGGAAACCTCCAAAGATAAAATCAACAGTGAAAGATATTTGGGAGATGATCCTAAAACCGGTCACAAAGTTTTTGTAAAATATGGGAAATACGGTCCGATTGTTCAGCTTGGCGAAAGCAGTCAGACCGAAAAACCGAGATTTGCAAGCTTAAAGAAGAACCAATATATTGAATCAATTACACTCGAAGAGGCAATGGAACTGTTTAGTTTACCACGAAATCTTGGAACTTACAATGATTCAGATGTTATTGTAAACTTAGGAAAATTTGGTCCTTATGTTTTAAATAATAAAAAGTTCTATTCGCTAAAAAGAAATGTTGATGACCCATATTCTATTACCTTGGAAAGAGCAATTGAGTTAATCGATGAAAAAAATAAAGAAAATTCAGGACCATTACGCGAATTCAAAGAAGATGCTGATTTAAAGATACTTAAAGGAAGATACGGGGTCTATATAAAATATAAAGATAAAAATGTGAAAATTCCTAAAGGAACTGATTGGGAAAAAGCTTCTTATAAGGAAATAAATGAAATTGTAGTAGAAAGCCTTAAGGTAAAAGAAAAGAAAAAATGAACTTATTAGACTATTTTAATCCGGTAAGTTTTCAAATTGAGAAGCAAAAAGGTTTTGTTTCAAACCAGTGGACTTTTTTAGACAGTGAAAACGCTGAGAATATTAAGCTTAATAAATTTCCGTTAGCATTAATCACCATTTGCACTGAGGCAAATGAGTTAATATTTAATGAATTCAGAAAAACTTTTTACAGACTTGCAAATCATACTGTAAAGCCATACAAAGCTATAGACCTGGGCTTTTTAAAAAAGGGAAGTAATTTTTCAGATACGCTTTTCGCAAGCCGTGATGTTGTTGAGCATTTGTTAAATGAAAACGTGTGCCCCATAATTATTGCTG
>CAZDUU010000566.1:0-1937 GCA_964508675.1 uncultured Bacteroidales bacterium
CCAATTTTTGTCTTAAAAGGATGTATTAACGAATCGGGGATTTTTCCTACACTGCCATCAGGGTTTCTATGCGAATAATCAATAGCCTGAATACAACGTCCCGATGGAGTATAATATTTAGCTGTTGTAATTTTTAATTTGGCATTATAGCTCAAATCTCTTGTAGTTTGAACCAATCCTTTTCCAAAAGTTCTTTGTCCGACAATCACACCACGATCTAAATCCTGCATTGCTCCGGCTACAATTTCAGAGGCAGAAGCGGAACCGCTATTCACCAAAACAGTTATCGGAATTTCTGTATCAATGGGTGGAAGAGTTGAGTGATATTCCTTGTCCCATTCTTTTACTCTTCCTTTGGTAGATACTATCAAAGTGCCTTTAGGGACAAACAGGCTCATCATATTAACAGCTTCCATCAATAATCCACCAGGATTGCCCCGCAAATCGAGAATCAGTTTTTTTACTCCCTGACTTTTTAAGTCTTTGAATGCTTTAGTCACTTCGCTTCCTGCATTTTCGGTAAAATTAGCCAGATAAATATATCCAACACCGTCGTCAAGCATACCATAGTAGGGAACATTATTGATCTTTACTTCTTCGCGCGACAGGTTTTTTACTTCAATTTTATTTGTAACTGCTTTTTTTACTTTAATCTCAATATTTGTATTTGGTTGACCTTTGAGCAATTCGCTAATTTCTTCATAATTTTTTCCAACTATGGATTTTCCGTCAATTTCTAACAAAATATCTCCAGGATTTAAGTTATTTTTTTGAGCCGGGTAGCCCTCATAGGTTTCAGAAATCATGATTTCTCCGTCACGTTCTTGGATTAACGCTCCAACTCCTCCATACTGACCCGTAGTCATAAAGCGGAAATCTTCAATCTGCGATTCCGGAATAAAAACAGTATATGGGTCAAGGCTTGAAAGCATAGCATCTATACTTTTCTTTATCAGTTCTGAAGGTTTTACTTCGTCAACATAATAAACATTCATTTCACGAAACAGTGAATAATAAATATCTAGGTTTTTCACTATTTCAAAGTCCATATCATCATTAAAGGCCCAGAATACCGGTGCCAATGAAATAAGACTTATGATATACCACTTTTTAAAAATTCTTTTGAGTTTCATCATTTCTTTCTGTTAATTAAGGTACAGGATCATATCCGCTTCCACCCCATGGGTTACAACTTAAAATTCGTTTTAATGCAAGCCATCCGCCTTTAAACGGTCCATGCTTTTGAATTGCTTCAACTGCATAGGTGGAACAAGTAGGTGTATAGCGACAGGAATTAGGTAAAATCGGAGAAATAAAAAGCTTATAAAACTTAACCAATCCGATTAATAAATAACCCAAAATTTTCATTGCTATCGCTTTTGTAATTGGTACTTCTCCAGTATTTGATGTAAAAGTAGTAATAAATTTGTTTCCATCTCTTTATAATCTATTACTTCCTTTGTTAAAAAAATAAAAGTAATATAAACGCTATGAGTGTTCAGATGATTGTGCAATATATATTTATTTTTTCTATAAATCTCACGCATTATCCTTTTAAGGTAGTTTCTGTTTACAGCGGTTTTAATTCTTTTTGAGGGAATGGCAAAAGCAACTTTAATCTCGGGCAAAGAAGATGGCTTAAAAATGTATTGTGCTTTTATATTATTATTAATGACATACTTACCATTATTAAATAAAAGATCAAATTCGCTTTTTTTACAAAGTCTTTCAGATTTAGAAAAAGTAGCATCCATGACTGATGCCCTTTATTTCTGTTTTAAGCACTTTTTTATAAATGCGTCAATAGCAGCTGTTATGGATGGAAATTCTTTTGTTGGTGATTCTATCTGAACATCTAATCCGCGTTCTCGTGCAACTTGTGCAGTCATGATGCCAGATGTTCCTATGATCATTTCGCCCTGTTTAAAATCCGGAAA
>CAZDUU010000567.1:0-1937 GCA_964508675.1 uncultured Bacteroidales bacterium
GCATCCACACATATTCCAATCACAGGAGCTTTTTTAGAGACTTCTGCAACAGCTTTGAAAGAAAATTTTTTATTAATAAAAGCATCCTGTGCAGATTCTAACGTAGGAAATGCTTTGTATTTAGCATCAATATATCCTTCAACCTGTTTCTTGCATTCATCCCAGGTTTCGTAAATACCCGGCTGAACTCCCTTCCATACAACATAAAATTTTTGTTTCCCAGCCATCAGTGCAAGTCTAAACCATGAAGCATATAAATTAAATGTTCTATGCTTTTTAATATTTCAGCCATGTACTCTTTCACAGCTTTGGCACTACCGGGCAAAGAAAAAAGCAAGGAATCTGAAGCTACCCCGGCAATACTCCGGCTAACCAAAGCATTCGGTTTTTCTGAGCCGTATTTCATGCGGATAAATTCCATGATCCCGGGGATTTCTTTTTCCAACAATGGCTTTACGGTTTCAATGGTAATATCACGTTTGCCAATACCCGTTCCACCGGTAGTTATTATGATATCTGTTCCGCTTTTGATTTCTTTTTGAATGCATTCCTGCAATTTTTCGCTATCGTCAGGCAAGAGCTCATAACTCACTCTAAATTTTCTTTCTTTCTGCTTAAAGAATTCTTCCAGCATTTGAATAATCACTTTTCCGCTTATATCTTCGTATTCCCCGGCAAAAGCCCTGTCGCTCAATGTAATTACTTTGCAATGGAAAACTTTAGGGTGATAAAGCAGATTATCACCTTCTCTCAACTCTCCCTGACGTAATACACGAACAAAAATGCCTTCTTTAGGCATTACACATTGCCCTACTTTGGAAAAAATAGCACAACCATCGCCATGACATTTTTTCCCGATCTGGGTAACTTCAAACTCCACGTTACATCCCACAAATTTGTCCAAGGGTCTGGAGTGAAACAAATCCATACCTTCCGTTGTGATGTTTTCAGCAAATTCACCCATATCTATAGGTCTTTCCAGAACTTTTTCAAACCGTTTAATACTCTCAACTGCAAGCATGCTCACCTGTCTGTGCCAACTTCCGGAATGTGCATCTTCTTTAATTCCTTTGTCAGAGAAAAAGGCTTTATGAACCGGTTTTTTTATGGTTCCTTTTTCGGTCGAAATATTAATTGATAAAACTTTTAATTCTTTCATTTTAATGCTGTTTTTGTTTTCTCCAGCAGATGGATATCTTTCAAAATCATGGATTTATCAACAGCTTTACACATATCGTAAATAGCAAGTAATGCCACTGAAACGGCTGTCAAAGCTTCCATTTCCACACCCGTTTTTGCGTCACATTCGACCTGTGCAGTAGCCTTGATTCCATTTTTTACATATTCAAAACGAACTTCGATCTGGTTTAATATCAGCGGATGACATAAAGGAATCAGTGATGAAGTTTGTTTTGCTGCCTGAATTCCGGCTATTTGTGCAACGGTCAGCACATCGCCTTTTTTAATTTCAAACTGTTTGATTTTTTCAAGCGTTTCTTTCTGAAGCTCAATCACACCTTCAGCCACAGCCACACGGTGAACAACTTCTTTGTTCCCTACATTGACCATCTGGGCCTTGCCGTCCTTATTGATATGTGAAAACTGATTTTCCATTTTTTGTGTAAAGTTAATGAAAAGCACCAAGCTAAAAAAATCAAGTAAAAGGGAATTAACACCTTTAAATATTTTTCTTTTTTAACTTTGTTCTTAACTATAACAGCGTATTATTCTTTATATTTGAATAACCCAGATAAATCTGAAAACATTTGAATGGAACCAAGTTCAATTTTACTTTTTTCTTCAACTTTTTTTAGTAAAAAGTTGCAAAAAAGCGTCTCTTTTTAAGGCAAATCTTGTCTCGTCATAAATATCGAAACAAGAACGCAGCTAAAATATACCCTCATTACACACAAGCGATAACCCTTCGCATATTTTAC
>CAZDUU010000568.1:0-1934 GCA_964508675.1 uncultured Bacteroidales bacterium
ACCATGATTCGCGAAAATCCATATTTTAATGCACTACAGATAAAATATGCCTATGCAATCACTGGTCACAAATCACAGGGCGGTCAATGGAAACATGTTTATATCGATTTATCGTTTTTAAATTACACTGATCTGGGTCCTGAAAAGCTTAAATGGATTTACACCGCAATAACCCGTGCAACCGAGAAAGTTTATATTCTCGACTTGCCACAGAAATTTGCTAAGCATATCAAAAATAACTAATTTCGCTCAAAAAAATGAGAATAGTCTTCATGGGAACGCCGCAATTTGCGGCATATACGTTACAAGAACTTGTAAAAAGCCCACACAATATTGTTGCAGTTGTAACAGTACCCGATAAACCTGCCGGACGTGGGCTAAAGCCCAAAATGAGCGAAGTAAAAATGCTCGCACTCGAAAACAACATTCCTGTACTTCAACCTGAAAAACTCAAAAATGAAGATTTTATAAATGTATTGACCGAATATAAAGCAGATTTATTTGTAGTTGTAGCTTTTCGTAAACTTCCAAAAGAAGTTTGGTCGTTACCACAAAAAGGAACGATTAATATCCATGCCTCGCTTTTGCCGCAATACAGAGGTGCAGCTCCCATCAATTGGGCGGTAATAAATGGTGAAGAAATTACAGGGGTTACACTTTTCTTTATTGACGAACAAATTGACTGCGGAAAAATCATTGCTTATCAGGAAACACCTATTTCGCCTAAAGACAATGCCGGTAATGTTCACGATAATTTAATGGCTGCTGGGGCAAAATTACTTTTGGAAACATTACCAGATATTGAAAACAACTCATTAACCTGTGTTGACCAGACTTCACTCATTATCCCGGATCAGGAATTAAAGCCGGCACCCAAATTAAATCCAGAAACCTGTCAAATAAACTGGACCGATAAAATTGAAAGAATACATAATCTTGTGCGAGGACTCAGCCCTTATCCGGCAGCATTTACAAAATTACACCATAAGCCTTCGGGAAGAGAAATTCATTTTAAAATCTTTAGCTCTGAAATTATTGATGGTAAGCATGCAAGTTTACCCGGAACTATTCTATCCGACAACAAATCATATCTTTACATCACCGCCGATGGTGGGTTATTGCAAGTAAATGAATGCCAGCCCGAGGGTAAAAAACGTATGAATATTAAGGACTTTTTAAATGGGTTTAAGAGTATTGAAGAGTGGGAAGCAAAATAACCTAATTCTTTTTCTCACTTTTTGACTTTTCATCCACATCTATCATATATAATGCATTTTGCATCACAAGTGAATCAACAGAAATGTTTTTATTTTTATTCTCTGAAATAATTTTATCTAACCATTCTTTATTATTCTTTATCAAATCTCTATAGTATATAATTTTCAGAGCCCTGTCATTTCCAATTTTAAAAAGAGTACTATATGCCATGTATTCTGCATTATCATAAACGTCTTTATCTAAAGAAATTCCTTTCTTTTTTGCATCTTCTTTTATTTGACTATACCAACTAACAGAATGCTTAATTTCATTAATATAAAACTCAATAATCTGCGGCTTTCTGCAATTTAATACAGAGTAATCAATATCCGTCTTAATAAAATTGTTGTTATAAAATAATGTACCCTTGTTATTTCCACCATCAAGCACTTTAAAAACATCAACATTTAGGGGTCTGATCAACAGGTCATCAACATAAATTGAATCAGTCCAGTTTTCAGTCGGACCAATAAAAATCCTGTAATGATAATTTTTAGCCTTAGGCTTAAAAGTGGTCTGGACTAAAGACCAATCACCATCAATAATATATGAAAATCTTGCATCGGTTATACTTATCCAATCACCACTGCCCTGACCTTCTTCAAACTCATCAATTCCAATTAATCCCTGAGTTCTTCCATGCCCTTTATTATAAAACCAAAAACTAACCTCGTATT
>CAZDUU010000569.1:0-1932 GCA_964508675.1 uncultured Bacteroidales bacterium
AGATTTATCTAAAAGATTTTTAATTGTTTCAACCTTTTCATCGTCTCTTTCTCTAAAGCCAAAATATGATTTAGGTTCAGCACGCTTATAAAACCAATAAATATTGCTCTTACTACTATTAATTATTGCAACATAACTTTGAGTGAAATTCAAGGTTAATACTTTTTCGGTTGAATTTACTATTGAAAGTATCTCTTTTGCTGTCTGAAGTGTCCAATTAGCATCGTTTGCCCAAGTAGTTTCACTTACTATGCTTGTTTCGCCTTCTTCTTCCGCTGTTTCTTCGTAAATATCCAAGATTTTTGTAAAACTAATTACTTTTTGGTTTCCAACTTCAAGCAAGTCGGCTTGAATAGCTATCATTGGAATATTTAAACTTAGAATTTGAATTACATTAAAATACCTTTTGTTAAATGTTTCAGCAATAAGAACTGGGAAATGTTGTCTTTGAGGATATCTCCTTTTTTCAATATCCCAATATTCTATGGTGCGAATTATATGCGATGGGTCAGTTTCTCCTAGCATAACTTCGATTTCATACATTGAATTATCTTCTGGGTTCTTTAAAAGTATATCTAATCGTCCACCAGAAGATTGTTTTTTTTCTTTAGACACTGGAATTAATTCTCCAAGTCCAAGTAAACTTGGGTTTTCATAAATTAAATCTTGTAACCAATACTCATCTTTTCCAGCGTTTCGAATGAATATCTTTTTCCCAGGTTTTATTTCAATGCTATCCATATATCTGATGTTTGTTGATTCGTCATACCATAACTGCTAACGTTCCTGTGGTTAGGACTGCAGTGGAGTTAACCGCTGCACAGTTATCCGCCGTTAAGAACAAAGTTAAAGGTAGTAATAATTCTGCAATTGAAGTATCAGCAACGGTAGGCTAAACCACATGTTGGCGGTTCGTTGTTTTAGTTTTTGTCGTTTCTCTTTTCAATTTTTCGTTGTACGCTGCCCCCTTTTTTGCCATTTTTCATTAGTCGTTTTCTTCGTAGTAATATGAGTAGTCAATCCCTTTCATAAACATTTCGCGGTCGTTTATTTTGGTGGTGAGCGCTTCTTTTAAAAGTGATTTTAGAATACAACTTTTGGTTGGACTTAACATCATTGCGTTCATGTAATCTTGCTTGCTTATTTTACTCCAATCAACGCATTTTTTGAGGTGTTTTTTTAGTATCAAATCCAACCATATTCTGGTGCTTCTGCCATTACCTTCCATAAAAGGGTGTGCAATGTTTATTTCTACATATTTGTCTACGATTTCGTCAAATGTGGTTTCGGGCATTGCTTCTATTTGCTTTAATGTGTCGCCTAAAAAACGTGATACGGCAAATTGAAAACCACCTTTTGAAATATTTTTTTGTCTGATTTGCCCCGCAAAATCGTACAATCCGCCGAACAAATAAGCGTGTATTTGTTGCAAGCCTTTGGTTGTGCCAACTTCAATGCTGTTGATAAATGAGCTTTCGAACAGGGCATACGCCTTTGCTTTGCTTTTCCCGTCGATGCTTTCATCACTATACGTAAACCATTCAATGAATCGGTTTGCCTTTTTGCTCGGAAACTCTTTACCTAAGGCAATGATGCCTTTGTAATCCAACATATCGGTTAAATATCGTTTACCATCACTTGCTAAGAGTTTCAGTTGGGTAGTGGCACTAACCAACTCGTTGTTTTCTTTTTTTAATTTGGCTTTTAGATATTTCCAGTAGTTGCGGGTTTTTGAGTAGTCGTTTTGGTCGGTAAGTACAGCAACAATATCCAACACGCTAAACCACCACTTGGCATTTTGCTCGTCCCAAACTGCTCGCACTTCGCGGTCGTCAAAAAAACGTATGGATATTTTTGAATTACTCATAATTTTAATGTCATCTATTCTGGCATTCAGTGATTATCTGTTCAAAGATATGATAATTTTTGTCT
>CAZDUU010000570.1:0-1927 GCA_964508675.1 uncultured Bacteroidales bacterium
CGCTCTTTTTTGATATGGTATTTATCCATTACTGATTTATAAAGATTATTGGACGGGATATCTCCTATTTTGGATTGAGTCATCGGATTAAGCAAAACAGCATCAGCCAGATGTATGTCAACCATAATACTTATCATGCTGTCTCTTGAAATAATTCCTTCGGGAATTTCTGTCGTTTTTTGTTTGCAGGAAAATAGTAAAATAAGGCCAAATAACGCTGCTAATCTAACTTTGCTCTCCATTTGCTTTGTTTGATTTTATTAAAACGGGCTCCAATCATTAATTCGTGGGTACCTGAACTATATTTTCTTAAATCGGTAAAAGTAATATCGTAAGAGTATCCAAAAATAAGCTGATCCTGATAATTATACCCCACCACAATGGAGGCGGCATCCTTTGTTCTGTATCCAAATCCTGCCCAAACCATATTTCTGTATATCACTCTAGCATTTACATCAAACTGAACAGGAGCCGGATCAATAAATTTGATCATTACCATTGGTTCTACAGCGATATCATCGTTAATATTATACACATACGACCCATGTAGCATGACATGCCTTTTTAGCCTGTTTATCCCAAGTTCTTCAAGTTCATTAAATTTTATATTAGTACCAAAAAGTTGTGCCACTGATAAACCAACAGAATACTTGCCTGAATAAAGATAAACACCCATTGTAGCATCGGGCATATAGGCCACATACATATTTCCACCCAACGACGGGTCACCTTCATCGTGCAGGGTAATTTTTGAACCATCTACTTTATACTGCAATAATCCTATATTTAAGCCTGACGAAAAACGCAAATCGTCTTTAATACGCACATTATAAGCATAAGCTCCGTAAACACCCAAACGCGAAGTAGGCCCGGTAACATCGTTAAATACCATTCCGCCAAAACCCATGTCCAGCTTACGATGAGGTCCATAAACACTTAAAACATAGGTACGTGGAGCATCTGTTATTCCAATCCATTGATAACGATTATTTGATTTCGCCTGATAATATTCTTTAGTTCCAGCAATTGCCGGGTTATATGCAAAATCGTTTAACATGTACTGCGTGTACATAGGCGTCTGCTGACCCCACATAAATTGTGTAAGTGTTAGCAGCAATAGCCCTACCAGATATAATGCCTTTGTTCTCATAACTTATCTCATAATAGTTATTGGTCCGGTAATGGGGTCTGGGTATGCTTCGTCGTGTAGGTTAATAATATAATAGTATGTTCCGCTCGGTAAATCTTTCCCTTTATATTTTCCATCCCATCTTTCAGAAGCCGGATAGCCTTTACTGTAGAACAACTTTTCGCCCCATCGGTTATAAATATAGACTTCACAATTAGGGAATAATTCTATTAAATCAATTTCCCAGTCATCGTTAGTACCGTCGCCATTGGGTGTGAATCCTGAGGGGATTCTGATTTTAGGTATTACGGTAATTGTCACAGAATCTACAACAACACAACCATTGGCATTTGTTGCATAGAGATAATAAGTGGTTGTTTCTAACGGATGAGCAATCGTTGTGGCACTTGCTGAATCTTCGAGACCGGTGGCAGGTATCCACAGGAAGGTTGCATTTATATCGGAACAAGTTCCGTTAAGCGATGTAGAATGATCATATAATATTGACTGGTCCTGCCCTGCATCCAATGTGATTTGAGGGAAAACACCTATCGTCACTGAATCAATATCAAAACAAATACTATCATAAACAGTAAAGTAATAAGTTGTTGTTTCTGTAGGTTTTGCATATGGCTCAAACGATGTACTGTCGCTTAATCCTGTTCCTGGAGTCCAGAAATAAACAGCACCACCAAAACCAAATATCTGAACGGAATCTCCGTAGCAGATTATTGTATCGCTCTTAGCAGTTGCATTTACTACAATCATCGGTTGAACAAATACAGAATCATTCTTAGA
>CAZDUU010000571.1:0-1927 GCA_964508675.1 uncultured Bacteroidales bacterium
GGGAAACGCATGTTTTCGACAATCCATTCACCAGCGTCGCCTTTGGTTGCTTTGAAAATATCCAGACCACCCATGCCGGGATGCCCCTTTGACGAAAAGTATAAAATACCGTTATCCCGAATATACGGATAAAGCTCATCGCCGGGTGTATTTATTTCCATTCCCATGTTTACTGGGCTTGTAAAAGGCTTTGATTTGGAAGTACGCGTTGCCGTGTAAATATCATTTCCGCCAAAACCACCGGGCATATTAGAAACAAAGTATAATGTAAGGCCATCGGGAGAAACACTTGGGTGACCAACAGTAACGCTATCGCTGCCCAAAGGGACATTTTCACAGGTAGCCCAATCTTCACCTGCAGGACGTGTTGCCTTGTATATTTTACAACCCAATTTGATCCCTCTTACTATCTGGCAACGTGTAAAATAAAGTTCGTTATAATTATTGGCAAATGCCGGCGTACCATCATCATTTGCTGAATTAACAGTATCGCTAATTGCTTCGGGTTTTTCCCACTGATTTTTACGATTATAAGTCGAAGAAAAAATATCGGTGAAATTGGTTCCCGTTACCGGATTTATTTTCTCACCATGTGAACCAACTCTGCTACTGGTAAAATAAACTTCGGTATAATCTTCGTTGGCAAATGCAGGAGCAAAATCGCCTTCTTTTGTGTTTAGTTCTTTTTTGTTTTCAATAACATAACGGGTCGGATATTCCATCCACTCAGCTGCCATACTGCAAGATTTATAGCCCATCTGCGCATAAGCATCATCAGGCTTTATTTTCAGGTATTCATTATATTGAACTGCGGCATCAGCATACTTTTCATTAATTTTAAGCATATCAGCATAGTATAATATTGCGGCTGCTTCGTGATAGCCTTTCTGTATAGCTCGAAGATAAGCAGCTTCGGCCTTTACTACATCGTTCATATAGCGATAGCACTCGGCTATACGAAACTGAATATAAGCTTTTTCAAATTTATTCGTACTTTCTTTTAAATTGTCTTTATACAGGTTAAGTGCTTTAAAATATTCATGTGTTGAAAAAGCCATATCCGCTTTCTTTGTCAATTTACTGTAGAAATCATCCTGCTGAGCAAATATGTTTATGCTTACAAAACTTATTAAAAGGATAAAAAAAATCTTCTTCATCTCAAATTAAACCCGTTAAAATGTGCTAAACGATAAAAGGACAAAAATAGTATATTAAAAGAAAGATAAAAAGTTGAATGTTTAGTTTGCAGAACTGCGTACAATAACTTTTTCTTCGTATGTTTCGTCATTTTTTAGAATTAAAGCGCCATATCCTTTTAAAGTATCGTAATGATTCCAGCTTGTTTGTTTTCTGTACCAGGCATAAACACTGTAAATACTTTCGTATTTAAATTCATGATATGATTTTCCAGATCCATCGGTAGTTTTAATATCATATAGTTTTTTTTCATCCGGATTGAAATAACCTACCGAGGGGTAATTTGTGCTATATAAAGTAGGATCTGAGTATACTTTAACAGTGGCACCTGCTAACGGATGTCCTTGATCATCAACCACTAATACAGTAGCTTTTGGAGGGTCTTCTTTTCTGCATTTTGAGGCAGTAGTTGCTACGAAAAGAGCTATTAAAGCTATAAAAACTATACTTTTGTTCATATTTTATCTCAATATTAGCGTTTTGGTAATTTCTTCGTCTTCTTTCAGGATAATCATTCCAGAAGCTTGACGGGTAACTGGGTTTCCATATTCAGCCTTGACATTAAAAATTGCTTCGTTTTTAAATTCAAAACGAACCTGTCCGCTGGCATCAGTTACATCTTTAACATTCATAACTCTATCTGCGGGATCGACATAACTGCCGTTGGGTTGTGCATAAACGGTTACTTTAACATTGGCAACAGGCTTATAAGAAGTATCCAATGTAGTAA
>CAZDUU010000572.1:0-1921 GCA_964508675.1 uncultured Bacteroidales bacterium
AAGTCTATCGCTGCAGATAGCAAAATTGAATTTCGCCTCGCTAAAATTGATCCTAATGGAAATTGTACAGATGGTATTGACAGAGTTGTTTCCACATTAACATACAATGCTGACGAAAACACAAAAATGGCAGCACCTTCATGGGATAGAACCAAATATTTAAATATATGGTCTGTTGCTTCAATTGCAAATGGTGCAGCCGGATATTCATACTATCCTTCTAGTGTTAGCGGACAATGGGGAGAAAATGTAGACGGTGTAATCATCTTATCAAGTTATATTGGGAGTATTGGAACGGGAAATTATTCAACTGCAAGAGCACTTACACATGAAATCGGTCACTATCTGAATCTTATGCATCCTTGGGGAAATTCAAATGAACCAGGATTGGCAGAAAACTGTAATGACGATGATGAAGTCAGCGACACACCAAATACTATTGGCCATACATCATGTAATTTGTATGCAGTTACTTGTGGCTCATTAGACAATGTTCAAAATTATATGGAATATGCTTATTGCGACAGAATGTACACTGAAGGACAGAAACAAAGAATGAGGGCCGCTTTAAATAGTAGTATTAGTGGAAGAAATAACTTATGGACTGAACAAAACCTTATAGCTACCGGAGTCTCTGACAGTATTACCCCACCCATATGCGAGCCAATCGCTGATTTTATGTATAATAAAACTTTGGGATGTACCGGAACTCAAATTCAATATACAAACATTACCTGGAATACAGACTCTATATCTACAATTGAATGGCAAATGCAAGGAGCAAATCCTTCTGTATCAAACGATTTAAATCCAATTGTTTCGTATTCAGCTCCCGGGATTTTTTCTACAACATTAACAGTGACAAACCCGGCCGGAGCAAACACAATAACAAAGAATAATATTATTCAAATACAGGACCCTTCCATTGGTTATGATTTACCTTGGTCTGAAGGATTTGAATCTAATGATTTTCCTTATCAAAATAATCAAAACTATACTTGGTTCTATACTGGTAGTGGCACAAATAACTGGCAAAAAACAAACATAGTCAGCTATTCAGGTTCTTATTGTTTAATAGCACCATTAAATAATAATCAAGACAATGAAACCTCAGAAATATCCACTTCAAATATTTTTATCAACGGGCAAAATCCTTCCAGTACCATAAAATTTAAAGTTGCTTATGCTCAAGTTGATGCAAATTCAACTGATCGGCTACAGGTCTATGTGTCATATAATTGTGGTCAGACATGGTATCCCAGACTCAATTTAAGCGGATCATTGCTCCAAACTACAAACGAAGATTTTTTTACTGATTTTGTTCCTCAGCCTGACCAATGGAAAGAACAATACATCAGCATTGGAACATTTCTTTCAAAACCATCCATAAGATTAAAATTTGTAGCTATAAGTCATTTAGGAAACCCCATTTATATTGACGATATTCAGCTTGACCAAGCAACTGAAATCACAAGCAATAGTTTCGACTCAGAATACCTGCCATCTATATTTCCTAATCCAATTGATGAAAACTCCAAATTATGGGTAAAAACAAGTAAAGAAGAAAGCTTAAATATCAATATCAGCAATATTGTTGGACAAATCTTAATCAATAAAAACGTGCTTTTGAGTAACGGTGAAAATTCACTATCCATCCCTGATTTAAATAATCTAAAATCAGGCATATATTTTATTAAATTGTCAATAAATGAGAAATCATCAACCTTGAAGTTGATTGTTCCATAAATATTCTTTTGTATGAAAACAATATCATTTATACTTTTTTTTCTTGTTTACACTTCTTTATTCAGCCAGACAGGAAAAGATTGCGGCAATCCCTATGTAATAAATTTTATCCCTTTTACCTTAGGCGGACAAACAACGCAGGGATATGGAAATGACTATAACGAAACAATGGCCT
>CAZDUU010000573.1:0-1911 GCA_964508675.1 uncultured Bacteroidales bacterium
TCTGCATGTGCAAATATTTGTTCGGTTATATTATATGATGAAGATAAAGCAAAACCATAATTTGAAAATGAAAGGTCATAATATTTACTGTTTATATAATTATACTTAATCTGGGTAGCAAAAGAAAGTCTGTCAGTAAAGCGATAACCCACCAGTGGAGAGAATTCGATATTTGTATAGTCGCCGAAAACGAATCCTAAATCTCCTCCGAAAAACAAACGTGATGACTGGAATCCATGCTTTTTAGCCGGTTGGCTCATGGAAGTGTCAGGGATAAAATCCTGAGACCGTGTACTCATTTGGAGAAGAAGGATAAAAATGATGGATAATGTGGTCTTCATATTACTTGTGATTACTTTAATATTGGCTTTTCACTTTCATTTAGCTGCCAGATTATTTTTTTTCCGAATCCTAATTTATTATCTGTAAGTTTGGCATAACTAATATTTAACAACCAAAATGTGGATTGGGTACCAATAGTATAAGGAAATCTTTTATAATAAACACGCTTAGCAAGCGATAATGCTTCGTTTTCAGCTTTACTGACCCTGCCTTTAAATTGTAACCCCTGGATTTTGCCAATTATTCTGGTCTCAAGTGTTATTGTGCCAGCCACTTTAGAATTTAAGGACATAAGTTTTGCATGAGCAGTATCTTCATCAGACAGAAATACTAAAGAATTATTTTCCTTCCAGAATGCATAAAAGCACGATGCCGTCCATAGTTCATCATTATTATTTACAGCAATGTTAAAAACATGATGTTTTTTTATG
Organism: uncultured Bacteroidales bacterium; assembly: GCA_964508675.1. Lineage (GTDB taxonomy): Bacteria > Bacteroidota > Bacteroidia > Bacteroidales > GWA2-32-17 > Ch61. The sequence continues at coordinate 774 of CAZDUU010000573.1, forward strand.
AAATGTGCAATATTATTATCAAGTTCCTTCATACTATTCGCTTTCATCTTTCTCCGGACTGTCTTCGTCCCATGAGATTTTAAATTTTGATTTTTTTACTTCTTCCTGCTTTTTTTGCTGATTGATGAAAGTGGTATCTTTTTTAAAGAAACCGAGTTCTTCGTGTAAAATGGTTTTAAGCTCCTGTTTTTCTTTTTTCAGGCTTTCCTTTACCTGTTCTTTCATCATTTTAGAGTCATAGCTTATTTTATAGTCGTCAGTGGTTCCTTTTAATGTTAGATAAAGGCTTGTAGAACCAAGACCGTCATTTTCCTCAATTCCGAAGTCCTGGTTTTCTTTTTTATTTTTCTTGGCTTTATTGGCTAACCATTCACGAAGCAGCAGTTTAAAACGATAGTCAATTTTATTGTCAAATGTATGCTCGCCGCTAATTTCTATATTGAAAGCATTGGTTTTGATTTCCATATTGGGAATGATAATCTTGCGGTCTTTGATGGAAATATCATTTTTAATATCAGAAAATACAATTCTTTTTAATTCATTAAGTTCAATATAATCTGCCAACTTATATATGGGTTCAAATTCGTTAAGCTGACCATTTGTTATTCGAACGGTTGCATCGAGCACGATGTCTCTATCAATTACTTTCATACTACTGTCCCACCTTACCTGAACAAATGGAATATCAGCACTTAATTTTCCCTGAATATGCTTATCGGAGAGAAATGTCTGCCCGAAATTATCCATGGACTGAAATAACTTCTTAATATTAATATTGTTCATTTTAACTTCGCTTTGCAAGGTCATTTCTTTCAATGTGTTGATAGAAAGCTTACCACTGAGGGAACAAGAACCTTCGAGCGTATTAAATTGAAGATTACTGCAATATAAGTTGGATTGATTAAGCTCAATAAACCCGCGCATTTGTTTTGCCATGAACTTATTGTAGGTAAATTCATCAATAGAGACATCGCCCATAATGTGTATATCTGCCGGAAACCCAATCCCGCCTGAGCTTTTTTCATTACTTTGCCAATCGTTAACATTAAACTTGCTCAGATTAAGCTGAACAGTAGCATCTAACTTTTCATTTTTCAACATCAGATAAGCAATAAGATTTTTAAGAAAGCCTTTTAAT
>CAZDUU010000574.1:0-1904 GCA_964508675.1 uncultured Bacteroidales bacterium
AAAACTTTTACTTTTCACGATTAGTAAGAGATTGAACCTTCTGAAAAAAGCGAAATGGCCACGCAGGTTCTCTTTGGAGATGCTGTGCAGGTTTTAGATGTTACAGGCAATTGGATAAAAGTACACTGCTTTTTTGACCAGTACGAAGGCTGGATAGATGCAAAAACTCTTTTTTATTGCGATGAAGACTATATTCAGACATACCTGAACAAAAAATTTTCAGTATTAACAGAAATTTTTACCTGGGCTAAAGATAAAAATAATCAATCTGTACTTTTACCAGGAGGCTGTTTTTTACCAGATTATTCCAGTCAAAACAATGAATTTAACATTGGCAATAGAACTTATTTTCTGGAAAAAACTTTAAAGAAAATAGAACCTACTGGCGATAATATCATTTTATTAGCTTCAGATTATTTGAGTTGCCCTTATTTATGGGGTGGAAAAACAGCATTTGGAATGGATTGTTCCGGATTAACTCAGGTAGTTTATAAAATGATTGGAATTAACTTAAACAGGGATGCCTCCCAACAGGTAAATCATGGAGAAATTGTTAATTTTGCAGAAGAAGCAAAACCCGGTGACTTGGCTTTTTTTGACAATTCCGAAGGAAATATTACACATGTAGGTATCTGTATGGGAAGTGGAAAAATAATCCATGCTTCAGGGAAAGTGAGAATTGATTTGCTCGATAATCACGGAATATACAGAGAAGATAAACAAAAATATTCGCATCAGTTAAGAATTATTAAGCGAATTTTGCCATGAAGAAACGATTAAATAAAATATATTATTTTTATAGCGAATCACTGTATTTTGCTTACCAGGCATTAAAACTGAATAAGGTTCGTGCCTTTTTATCCTTAATAGGAATAACCATCGGAATTTTTTCAATTATTTCTGTTTTTACTGTTTTGGATAGCCTAAGTAATTCCATACGCTCTTCTATTGAATCATTGGGAAATAATATTGTTTATGTTCAAAAATGGCCGTGGGAGTTTAGTAACGATTACCCATGGTGGAAATATTTGAGTCGTCCGGTTGTCACAGTTGAAGAAGCAAATGAAATTTCCGAAAGGTCAACAAAAGCTTCTAACGTTGTTTTTATGGCAAAATCAATCAAAAGCGTTGAATACAATAAAAAAGAGGTGAGTGATGTTCCTTTGCTGATTGCTGATTATGATTTTGATAAGGTACGCTCATTTGAGATTGACAGAGTAAGATACTTTACTCCAAATGAATCAAAAAGCGGAGCAAAGAAAGCTATTATCGGTGCTACATTAGCATCCATATTATATAAATCAGATAATCCAATCGGGAAAACTATTAGTATTCTTGGTTTTAAATTTACTGTTGTAGGGGTTTTTAAAAAAGAAGGGAATTCTGTATTTGATGAAAGCATGGATAATGTTGTCCTTTTACCATTGAATGCCTGCCGTTCTTACTTCGATTTGAGAGATGAAATGATGGATCCAACTATTGTTGTGAAAGCATATGATGGCGTTTCACTGGATGAACTTTCGTACGAAATTAAAACAATATTGCGCTCTGTGCGCCGTGTCAGACCTTCTGACGAAGATAACTTTGCTGTTAACAGGGCAAGTGCTATTACACAAGGCTTTAACGATCTTTTTGGAGTGGTCGATTTAGCCGGTATGGTAATAGGCGGATTTTCTATTCTGGTTGGAGGGTTTGGTATTGCTAATATCATGTTTGTCTCTGTAAAAGAGCGAACTAAATTAATTGGAATTCAAAAAGCAATTGGGGCAAAAAATAATTTTATATTACTTCAATTTTTACACGAATCTGTTTTGTTATCACTAATTGGTGGTCTTTTTGGCTTATTTTTTGTTTTAATCGCCATTTTTTATGGAAATAAAATGGTAGATATGAACTTAACCTTA
>CAZDUU010000575.1:0-1903 GCA_964508675.1 uncultured Bacteroidales bacterium
CTTGGCAAGTGCCGGAACGCTCATCAGTACATGCGGTTTAATCTCTTTAATGTTAACAGGTATATTCTTCAGCGTTTCCATGGGCGTTGAACCGGGCTGAACCGATGCTACGCTTGCACCAAAAGCCATAAAAGCATAAAGTCCTGCTGTGTGGCCGAATGAATGATCCCACGGAAGAATAAGCAATGTGCGGTAGTGTTCTTTTATTGTCATGAGCGTGCATGCCTGCTCCACATTGGCTGTGTAGTTTCTATGTGTCAGCATAATGCCTTTTGGATCGGCAGTTGTGCCGGAAGTATAGCTGATATTGGCAATATCATCGCCGGTTACCTCGCGCATTCTTTCCTGCAGGTTCATAGAACCGGATGCAAGCATTTCCTTTCCTTTTGCATAAATATCTTTAAAATACAATTCGTTTTCTGACTGTGTTTCCTCTTCGTCAAGCAGAATAACCTTTTCAACCAAAGGAATCTGACCATATAATTTGCGTATTTTTTTGAGCTGATTTCTCGAAGCTATGATAAATCGTGACTCAGAATGCTCAATCCTGAACTGTATTTCCGAAAGTTCGTCGAGTTTTACCGAAAGTGGCACATTAATGGCTCCTATGTGCAACAGAGCAAGCTCGGAAATAACCCATGCGTTTCGCCCTTCGGACATGAGTGAAATGCGATCGCCTTTATTCACGCCAAGAGCTATAAAACCAGCTGCAAGAATATGAACTTCTTCCTGAACCTGCTTATAGGTCCATGATTTATATTCACCGTCCTGCTTTTCCCACAAATAAATGTTGTTTCCAAACCTGTTAACGCTCTCATCGAACAAATTGATAATGGTCTTCATAGCCTTGATTTTTTCGGTAAAAATAAAATATTTTTTCCAGTTAAAGAGTCATGTTGAGTTCATCGAAACATGACAGTGTAAGTTCAATCTTCAACAATCGTTGACAGTCCGTACCCGCTAAGCTGTGCTTAGTGGGTACATAGTATGTCTTAACGCTTTTTTTGCTTGACAGTACAACTGTCAAGCAGCTGGTACAGGTTTTATAATAACCGGAGTAAAATTATGATATTTTTTTGCTATAATATCTCAACATTATGTAGTGGTATAATAATTCTATAACTTTGTTCTATAGAACAAGTATGATTAAGCAGAGCTTAAATATTATAAAACCCACTAAGTGTAACTTAGCGGGTACAGGAATAAATTTATTTGCAAACCTTTGAAATTTTCTGTTTTTAGCGATATTTATTTGGGTGCGGGGCTGTTCCTGCATACAAAAACAAATTACCATGAAATCAATTACAGGTGCAAAAAAGGTACAACCAAAACCACCGATAAAACCTAAACCTACAATTAACCCAGCACCTCCACCAAAGCCGAAAAAATAAAAAAATCAATTTTTATTTCTCTGATATTCTGCCATATTCCTATATTAAAAAGCGCCAATCTGGCAGGTAGTTTAATTGGCATGTTATTAGTACTCAATAATTCATTATAAACTTAATACATGTCATATGGTAAACTTTTACGATTTATTAGAAATTAACAGTAACGCCACATCTGAAGAAATCATAAAGGCGTACAAGAAAAAAGCAATGTTATACCACCCAGATAAAAACAATGGGGCGGAAGTAGCAAACACTATGTTTAAATTGCTTGGTTTGGCAAAGGAAACTTTATTTGACCCACAAAAAAGGCTTGAACATGATTATGTTGTTAATGTAAAACCAAGACCAAAACCACAGCCAGAACGAATCGAAGTTCCAGTTTATAAAGAAGTAGTAAAAATGCAATCTAATACGGGTGCAGTAATAGGATGGAGCTTACTTGGTCTTATCGTTGGGATTGCTTTGGGAAGTTCTGGCAGTAAAAAGTAGCATATGGTTTTACTTAACATTAT
>CAZDUU010000576.1:0-1899 GCA_964508675.1 uncultured Bacteroidales bacterium
CTGCAACATTTACCTTGTTGGTAACTTCGTTTGTCTGCTCATCAATATCCATTGAATAGGTTTCGTTACCATACAAAAGCAACACCCTTAAAATTTCATTTTCCAGTTCTTCAACATAAAAATCCTCAACATAAGCAGGGACAGGCAACGTAGGTTGTGTTATTGGCTCCGGCTTAATAAAAGTAGCCGACGGACCTGCCTTTTTCTGCATAATCAGCGTTCCCACCTCCTGATGCAGTGTTGATTCTTCGACTTGTAAGAGTTTTGAGGTTTCTTTAATGTAAATGGCTCTTAACAGGCTGTCGGGTATAAGCGAAATGGTTTTGACAATATCTTTAAATGCTAATCCCCTTTTGATAGGGTCTTTAGCCGTATCTTTCAATAAAACTTCTGTTTTAAAGAGAATAAAGTCATGTTCATTTCCTTCAATATACTGATGAAACTCTACATCGCTGACTGTTTTACTGAACGAGTCCGGATCGTGCTTTTCTGGCAACAGTAATACCTTCACATTCATGCCTTCCTGCAACAGCAAATCGATTCCCCTCATGGCCGCTTTTATGCCGGCATTATCGCCATCGTAAAGCAGGCAAATATTTTTAGTAAAACGTTTTACAAGCTGTATCTGTTCTATAGTCAGTGAAGTTCCCAGCGAAGCTACTGCATTCTCCATTCCCATCTGATGCATGGCCAATACATCAAGGTTCCCCTCAACCAGGTAGCATTTATCCTTTTCTACAATGGAACGTTTAGACTGGAAAAGCCCAAAAAGCAGCTTTCCCTTGTGAAAAATTTCGGTATCGGGTGTATTGAAGTACTTGGCAATGGTTTCGTCGTTGCTGATACGTCTTCCGCTGAATCCTACAACATTACCGCTCAGGTTGAATATCGGGAAAACAATGCGGGCTGAAAAATTATCGTAGTTACCTCTATTGATTAATCCCGCTTTTTGGAGTATTTCAGCCTGAAATCCTTTGTGTAAAGCAAAATCAGAAAATGATTTGCTATTTACAGGCGAATATCCCAGACCAAATTTCCGGATAATATCATCGCGAACCCCGCGTTTTTCCAAATAAGATAATCCGGCTGATTTCCCTTCGTCAGTCTGAAATAACTGGTTCACAAAAAACTCATACGCAAATTTGGTCGAAACCAGAATGCTTTCACGCTCGTTCTGGCGGGCAATATCTTCTTCGGTAAGTGGTTTTTCTTTTACTTCAATGTGGTACTTATGCGCCAACCAGCGCAAAGCATCGGCATACGAAATTTTTTCGTGCTCCATCAGGAAATTGACAACATTCCCTGCTTTCCCGCATCCAAAGCATTTAAAGATGCCTTTACTTTCTGAAACAGAAAACGATGGAGTTTTTTCATTATGAAACGGACATAGGCCGGTGTAATTTGCCCCGCGTTTTTTCAACTGCACAAATTCTCCAACTACCTCTACAATCTGCGCGGTATCAAGAATTCGCTGCCGGGTAATGTCGTCAATCATAAATCTAAAAAATGAACCTCAAAGTTAGTCTAAAAAGATGAACAGGAGTATATAAAAACTATATAAATTACACAAAGCGTTTTTCAATTACAGCCCAGTCTAATATTTTCCAGAATTCGTTGATGTAATCGGGACGACGGTTTTGGTAATCGAGATAATAAGCATGTTCCCACACATCGCAGGTTAAGAGAGGTTTATGCCCTTCGCGCATGGGGTTTGCAGCATTCGAGGTCTGAACAATTTCCAACTGACCTTCTTTATTTACAACCAGCCATGCCCAACCGGAACCGAACAAGGTAGCAGCAGCTTTATTAAATGCTTCTTTAAAAGCGTCAAAACTACCAAATCTGTTTTGTATAGCTTCCATCAACTTACCTTCAGGCATCAATTTAGCTTTGGGTGAG
>CAZDUU010000577.1:0-1888 GCA_964508675.1 uncultured Bacteroidales bacterium
GATACTATTAATAGCAAGCGAACTTTAGTTTGTACAAAAGCAAATATTGCTGAGGGTAGTATTAATGGTTTAAATTTCGAAGACGGTATTGTTGATGACGAACGTTGGGGAATGCGTCGTTTTCTTTATTTTAACAATGACGGTAGCGTATTGTCTGACCCATCAACTGCTGTTGAGTATTATAGAATGCTAAGAGGTTACTGGAAAGATGGTACACGTATGACATACGGTGGAACCGGTTATGGTGGAACAACACCGGCAGATTTTATGTTTCCATTTGATTCAGACCCTTGTTATTGGGGGACCGGAGGAAATCAGACATCTAGTTTGTGGTCCGAAACTTTAGAAAATAATACGCCTGGTGATAGACGATTTGTACAATCTGCAGGTCCATTTACTTTGTATCCAGGTGCCACAAATGATATTACTGTTGGTATGGTTTGGGCACGCGCAACCCAGGGTGGTGCTTGGGCATCTGTAACTGACGTTAAACGTGCTGATGACAAAGCTCAAAGACTTTTTGAAGTATGTTTTAAATTAATTGATGCGCCTAATGCACCAGATATGCAAATTGTTGAATTAGACAAAGAATTGATTTTCCAAATTTATAATATTAAAGGAAATAGTAACAATTATACTAATACTAATGAAGATTATGTAGAAGAAGATCCTTTTATTGTTTGCCCGGAAGATAAACCTAATTGTGATAATAAATATCGTTTTCAAGGTTATCAGGTATTTCAGTTGAAAAATCAATCTTGCTCTGTTAATGATATTAACGATAACAGCAAAGCTCGTTTGGTATTTCAATGTGACATAAAAGACAGCGTTTCACGATTAGTTAATTTCGAATATGATAACGAAATAGGATACTCAGTTCCCGTTGTGAAAGTAACCGGAGCTGACGCAGGTATTCAGCACACTTTTAAATTAACTGACGATGCTTTTGCAACTGGAGATAAACGATTAGTAAATCACAAATCATATTATTATGTTGCTATTGCTTATGCTTATAATAATTATAAAAAATATGATCCAAATGATCCTGAAGCATTAGATGGCCAGAAAACTCCTTACTTAGCAAGTCGTTCAGGCTCGAATAGCCTCCCAATTCAGGTTTATTCAGCAATGCCTCATATTTCTTCACCGGCTAATAGTGGAACAATTCTTAGTGCTTCCTATGGATATGGACCTAAAATTATTCAGTTAGACGGACATGGTAATGGAAATAACGAATTAAAACTGACGGATGCAACTGTAAACAGAATCATGGTATCAACAAGTAATAAAACAGATAGTGTTGAGTATGAAAATAACTATGGTCCAATTTTAATTAAAGTGGTTGATCCATTAAATGTGAAATCAAAAGATTTTATTTTGAAGTTTAAACCTGCTGAAACAACAGCTAATAGTACAGATTTTTCAATTACTTCCACAAAATGGATATGTTACGATATTAATGACACAGCTGACAAAGCTCTTTCTGAAGCAGCAATTAGCGTAATTAATGAACAATTAATTGCGAAATGGGGGATTTCAATTACTATTTCACAAACTCCATGGCCTTTGAAAGATGATGCAAATGCTTACCAGAACGGTTATATTAATAGTTCAATATCTTATGAAAATCCTAATGAAAGATGGATGGAGTTTGTTCCTGACGTTGATGGTTGCGATTTCCCGAACTGGATTAGGTCTGGTACTATTAATAACTCTTCTGATTTAAGTTGTAATGACTTTTTCATAGGATCTTCTACTCCTGATTCTAAATCATATTTTGAAAAAGTTGTAGATGGAACTTGGGGTCCATACGCTTTAACAATGAAAGATGTTAAAACAACGCCTACAAATACTGCTCAAACAAAAGGTTTACAATTCTTTAAAAGAA
>CAZDUU010000578.1:0-1886 GCA_964508675.1 uncultured Bacteroidales bacterium
TACCTTTTGATTTTGCTAACACGTCTTTTACGCCAACGCTTTCGAGAACTGCACGCATAGCACCACCAGCTTTAACACCGGTACCACTTGAAGCAGGTTTCAAAAACACCTGTGCTCCGCCAAATTTTGATTCTTGTTCGTGTGGAATTGTACCTTTTAAAATAGGAACTTTTATTAAGTTCTTCTTAGCTTCTTCAACTGCTTTTGCGATAGCTGTTGTAACTTCGTTAGCTTTTCCCAAGCCATAACCAACAACTCCGTTTTCGTTGCCAACAACAACTATAGCTGCAAAGCTAAAGTGACGACCCCCTTTGGTAACCTTTGTAACACGATTAACAGCTACTAAGCGGTCTTTTAATTCTAAATCGGTAGTTTTTATTTTTCTAATTCCTGTTAACATAAGCTTTAAAATTTAAGTCCTCCTTCGCGAGCTGCATCAGCTAAAGATTTTACTCTTCCATGATATAAATAACCGTTTCTGTCAAATACGACAGTGGTAACTCCTGCTTGAATTGCTTTTTGTGCAATTAATTTACCTACTTCGGCAGCTTTTTGAGTTTTATTTCCTTGAACTTGGTTTATTTCTTTAATTCTAGAAGATGCAGATGCCAATGTCTTTCCGCTTAAATCGTCAACAATTTGAACAGAAATATGACAATTACTGCGAAAAACAGACATTCTTGGTTTTTCGGGAGTGCCGCATAAACTTTTGCGGATTCTCATTTTAATTTTTTTCCTGCGTTCTAATTTAGTCTTTGCCATAGTTTAATATTATTTAGCAGCAGATTTTCCTGCTTTACGACGTAATACTTCTCCAACGAATTTAATACCTTTACCTTTATAAGGTTCTGGTCTGCGATATGAACGTATTTTAGCAGCAACCTGACCTAAGAGTTGCTTATCAATACTTGTTAAAGTTATAATAGGATTAGCACGACGTTCAGTTACAGCAGTTACTTTTACTTCAGCAGGCATCTCAAAAATAATATCGTGTGAATAGCCTAATGATCATGTAAGTAATTGACCGGCAGCTTCTGCTTTATATCCTACTCCAACAACTTCTTGTTTAATAGTCCAGCCCTGAGAAACGCCAATTACCATGTTATTAATGAGAGCACGGTATAAGCCATGTAATGATCTGTGTAGTTTTTCATCACTCGGGCGTTCGATTGTAACTATATTATTTTCAATAGTAAATTTAAAAGATGGATCTACTACTTGAGTTAGTTCTCCCAAAGGTCCTTTAACTTTTACTATACCATCATGGTATGTAACGTTTACTTTATCGGGAATCTGTATGGGTAATTTACCTATTCTTGACATGGTTTTTTCATTTTATATTTAGTAAACATAGCATATTACTTCTCCACCAATACCTTTAGCTCTTGCTTCTTTATCGGTAACTAAGCCCTGAGATGTAGAAACGATAGCAATTCCTAATCCGTTTAATACGCGGGGTAATTTTGTTGTGCTAACATATTTTCTTAAACCAGGAGTACTAACTCTTCTTAAGTTACGAATAGCTGATTCTTTAGTATCGGGATTATATTTCAAAGCGATTTTAATAATTCCTTGAACACCGTCATCTTCGAATTTGTAATTAAGGATGTAACCTTTTTCGAACAAAATTTTAGTCATTTCTTTTTTCATGTTCGAAGCCGGGATTTCAACAACACGGTGTCTTGCCTTAACGGCGTTTCTGATTCGGGTCAGATAATCTGCAATTGGATCGGTCATTTTATTTTAATTTTAAAAGGTTACCAACTAGCTTTTTTTACTCCGGGAATTAATCATTTTGATCCCATTTCACGAAAAGTAATACGGCTTAAACCGAAAGACCGAATATATCCTTTGGGGCGTCCGGAAATTGCTCACCGATTGTGAAT
>CAZDUU010000579.1:0-1883 GCA_964508675.1 uncultured Bacteroidales bacterium
GCACTTTCTTTCATTAAGGCAATCTCTTCTGTCGTTTTAATAAAGATCATCAAAGAACCTAAAAAATTGCTACATAGATGCAACGCCAGCTGAACGGCCTTTTATCCTTCCGGATTTTGTAAAGCCATCGTAATGACGCATTATCAGGTAACTTTCAATTTGCTGAAGTGTGTCTAAAACAACTCCAACTAAAATTAATAATGATGTTCCACCAAAAAATTGAGCAAATGAAGAACTGATACCAAGAAGAACTGCAAAAGCAGGCATAATAGCTACAAAACCAAGGAATATAGATCCAGGAAGTGTAATTCTTGACATAATGGTATCAATAAATTCAGAAGTTTTTTTACCAGGTTTTACACCAGGAATAAAACCGCCATTTTTCTTCATATCGTCAGCCATTTGAACAGGGTTCATAATAATAGCCGTATAGAAATAGGTGAAAATTATAATTAATAAAAAGAATACCAAATTATACCAAAAGCTGGTATAACGTGAAAATGCAGCTGCAAAACCGCTAGCAGAATCGCCAGCAAATCCAACAATGATAGTAGGGATAAACATTAATGCCTGGGCAAAAATGATAGGCATTACACCTGCTGCATTAATTTTCAAAGGTATATACTGACGAACACCGCCATATTGTTTATTTCCGACAATGCGTTTAGCATATTGTACAGGAATTCTTCTTGTTCCCTGAACTAATAAAATACTACCTGCTATTACAAGCAACATAAACAATATTTCAACTAACAATACTATTAATCCTCCGTTGCCAGAAAGGCGTGATGCGAATTCTGAACCGAATGATATAGGTAGTCGCGCAATTATACCAATCATAATAATTAATGAAATACCATTCCCTATACCTTTATCAGTAATTTTTTCACCTAACCACATTACAAAGATAGTACCTGCAGTAAGGATAATCATGCTGGAGATAGTAAATGCTCTGCCTGTCAATACAAAAGCAGATTCGGGTAATTGATAATGTAAGTTTGTCAAGTAACTTGGTGCTTGCAATAATAAAATACCAACAGTTAAGAAACGAGTAATCTGGTTGATTTTCTTTCTTCCGCTTTCGCCTTCTTTTTGTAAACGTTGGAAATAAGGAATTGCAATACCCATAAGCTGAACAACGATTGAAGCAGAAATATAAGGCATAATTCCCAATGCAAAAATAGAAGCATTAGAAAATGCACCGCCTGAAAACATGTCTAACAAACCAAGAATTCCTTCAGAAGTTTGTCTTTTCAAATTTTCCAATTGTGAAGGATCAATACCCGGAAGAACTACATATGATCCCAAGCGATATACTAATAAAATTCCAAGAGTATAGAATATTCTTGTTCTAAGCTCTTCGATTTTATATATATTCTTTAATATTTCAATAAATTTTTTCATGAACTATAGTTTAGTAACTGTACCTTCAACTGCTAATATTGCTTTTTCGGCTGTTGCACTAAATGCATGAGCTTTAACTTCTACTTTTTTTGTCAAAGTACCAACGCCCAACACTTTTACAAGGCAATTTTTAGGTATTAAACCATATTGATACATTAATTCAGGATCTATTACCGTAGCATTAATGTCGTTAACTAGTTGTTCAATAACAGAAATGTTAACTGCTTTATATTCTTTTCTGTTAATATTTTTAAATCCGAATTTTGGAGATGTTCTTTGAAGGGGCATCTGACCACCTTCAAAACCACGTTTTCTGCTGTAGCCTGAACGTGATTTAGCACCTTTATGTCCACGTGTAGATGTGCCACCTTTACCAGATCCTTGTCCACGTCCTAAACGTTTTTTCTCGCGGTGTATTGAACCATCAGCAGGTTTTAAATTACTCAAATCCATAATATCTTCTCTTTTACAAATATTCG
>CAZDUU010000580.1:0-1867 GCA_964508675.1 uncultured Bacteroidales bacterium
TCAAGAACAAGGAGGAGGCGATTCTGAAAAACTAACACCTGCTACATTATTAAACACGATTGGAGGCCTTGATGTTACCAACATTGCCGATGGTTTTGCCAAGTTTATTGTAAAAAGAACCAAGCAAGAGCTAAGTATTGCTTTTTTCGACAAGTTCAAAAGCGAGTTAGACAGTTTTCCTGATTTACAAACCTTATTCCCGCAAACATACAGGACATTATCCGCTATTGGTGATGAGATATACATGTTTCAGGCTTACATTCAAACATTGCGGGAATCTTTTGAAAAAGATTTAGCTTCTTTGCCATCTAACCTTCCCGGCATTATTGATAATCACTCCGAATATTTTGATAAAGTTCCGGAACTTGAAGCAGAATTACGAACAGCTTTCTATATGGCTGATGCTATTCAGAATAAAGTACATCCAGGAGAAATCATTGAAGATTACCCTGTTGATATTTTAGATTCGGTTAAGAATCATAATATCAAAGCAGCTTTTAAAACGCTACAATTATTCTCTATGTCGTTGAAAAGCAATAACGACTCTACGTACTGGGCATCTTATTCAGATATAAAGGAACTAGCAAAAGATACAACCTTGCTAAAAATTTATTTAGGCTTGATTTTGCAAAAAGCCAGAAATGTAAATATAAAATTCAATGATAAAGATGGTAATCCTTTCTTTCTTGCTGATGAAATGAACAAATATTATAAAATGAATACAGACTTAAGGCCATATAAAACATATCTTCTTAATTTTGCAACAAAAACCCAATCACTGGAAACAAAAATAAAAGCATTAAAAAAGACAACCAGTGATTCACTCCTGTTTGAAAACTACTACAGCGTAATCTCATCTTCCATTGATTTGATGAAATATGCTGTTCAAATTGACAAATTACCTCTTTTGGCAAAAGACTCTATAAATATAGCAGAAATAACAAGGCCGTATTTCGATATGACCCAAACATCTGCCAATATTGCTATTGATGTAAACAGAAGAAATTATGCCTCTGCTATTGTTAATGCTACTCATTTATACGACCTTGTAATATCGAAGTGGAATATTAGCGAAAAAGAAATTAAAGAAGCCAGAGAAAAAATTGAGAAGATTATATCAAAAAATACAGTTGATTTTATTACTACCTATGGTTATTTACCAAATACAGTAACCTTAAAATTTTCAAATAGGCAGATAGATGAATTACAGCCCTATATCAATAAAATTCACTACTCCAAAATTTATAAAGAATTTCACTTTCAAAAAGATGCCATAAATAAAATACTTAGGTATGGTTCCTTCATGGCTTTAATAGCCCAGGCAAAAACATCTGACGAAGTGGAAGCAGCTATCGAAGCCGTTGCATTACCCACAGGATCAACAAGAATTAAAAGGGAAACCAGTTTTAATGTTGCCCTAAATGCCTATTGTGGATTATATGCAGGAAAAGAACAAATTAAAGGCATTGATGAAAAAGGATTAACAGGATTCCCAAATACTTTTGGTGTTTCTGCACCTATTGGAATATCTATCAGTAAAGGTAGAAGTTGTGGACTTCCTATATTAGGTGCTTTTGGAGAGGGACATTTTTCACATTCATTACTCTTTTCTATCGTAGATATAGGCGCGTTGACAGCCTTCAGGTTTACAGACGCCAGCACTCAATCTGTTCCAAATATCCAATTAAAAGATATTATTTCTCCAGGTATTTTTTACTCGTGGGGAATCCTCAAGTCACCTGTTTCAATCAACATTGGTTGGCAAATGGGCCCTCTTTTGAGAGAAGTAACAGCAACACATAATAACTACAGTCAAAGCTATTCCCGTTGGAGTATTTCCATTTGTGTTGACCTGCCGTTGCTAAAC
>CAZDUU010000581.1:0-1856 GCA_964508675.1 uncultured Bacteroidales bacterium
TCTGTCCATTTTCATAATAACCATAGCACTGGCCCGAATAAGGTTCAGTATCTTTTTTCAGGTAAGCAACTGAATCACGTGTTTCAATCTGGCGGTAATCAACTCCCTGAGCAAAAGTTTTGTCGAGCAGATTTTGAAAATATTTCTCAAGCTTTTTGGTATAAGCAGTATTCTCTACTAAGCTATTATCCTTACGATCCATAACATCAATAGTTACGGTAATATTTTCGGCATCGGGACAATAAGGACAGCGGAACCATGCAACAATAAAGGAGATTTTGTCGCCCACTTCGGGAATTTTAACTTTCTTCCAGCGAATGAAATTACTTTTAAGCTTAAAATCTTTGCCAAAGTGTTCTTTTAATATGCTAATAAAATTTGCTGCATTCTGAATTTCGCGTGTGGCAAAAGTCAGGTACAAACGGCTTTTATCATCTTTTTTTGTCTTCCACTTCAACGCATCAATGTAATCGTATGCCATGGCTACAATTTCATTCAATAGTATCAGCGAATCCTGTAACTCAAATTTCTGAGCAGTTTTCAGATTCAACTGGTTAACAGGTATAGCGATTTGTTTATATCCCACACAGCTGATAACTAAGGTATCTCTTAAAAACTGATTAGGAAAAGAAAATTCAAATTTACCTATTTCGTCAGAGGTAGTGCCATAAGGACTGTCTTTGATTCTGATATTTGCATACTGAATGCCTTTCTCTTCTTTCTGACTAATAACAGTACCTTTCAGTGTATTTTTATCCTGAGCACCTGCCAAAGCCACAAGCGAAAAAAGTAAAATAACTAAAAGATAATATTTTTTAAAATAATTCATCTTGTTTTGAATTGTCGTCAAATGAAAGAAGAGAAGCAGGTTCAACAGGAAGAGGTTCGTTTTCAACTACTGTTTCGGTCGTTGTTTCATCTTTTTCTTCAAATAAAGGTTTTGCAGGTTGAACTTCTGTTTTTGGGGCAGTTTTTTTTGTTGCCTTAGGTTTAACGGTCTGAGTATTCGTGCTTGTTTTGGTTGGTGTAGAAATTGGTGCAATTAATGGATTTTCTACTAATTCAATTTTATTTGCCTTTAAATACATCCCCCATTTAATGGCTTCCATAATATTTTTAATGCTCAATTCTATTTCCCAATCGTCATTTGATGTCCTTGGAATAACGGTAAATTCGGTTTTGCTTTCAACACAGTAATCAAAAAGTTGCTGTAAATTCTTGGTTTTTACATGAATTCTTGGCTTTTCCATCTGAATAGTCATTTTAATTATTTAAAAGGACAGCAAAAGTAATATTTTTTTAATATAAAACCAAAAGGGCTCCCGAAGGAACCCTTTTGAATAAATTTTTAACTCTATCTTATTGGATCATAAACTGTTTAACAAATGAAAATTCACCTGATGTAATTCTTACAAAATAAGAACCTGATGAGGGATAATCATTTCTTGAAAACTGATAATAATGTACACCTGCATTGAGTAATTTACTATCTAATGTGTTCACTTTATTACCTAAAATATCCTAAACCTCGATAGTAGTATAGTTATTTTCGGGTAAACTAAATGAAAGGGTTGAAGCATCGTTCATTGGGTTTGGATAAATCTTCATATCAATCATGTCTCTCGAGTATTCATTCATTCCCAAATAAGTACCGTTATCAATGTTTATGTCATCAATATATATATTATTTCCGCCATTGGATTGGAATTCAAATTTAAACTGGAAATTTGTCTGATGCTGATACAGATATATGTGGATATTAACGGAATCATCTCTCCAGTCAGTTGCGGTTGGGTTAAAGCTATTTTCTGTTGGGACAGCTGTTTGAAGTGTCTCATTTTGTTTTATCCACTTTT
>CAZDUU010000582.1:0-1853 GCA_964508675.1 uncultured Bacteroidales bacterium
TTGAATTATTGCAATATTTACGTTTTATTGAAGATTATACAAATGTTAAAATTGACATTTTATCGGTAGGCCCTGATAGAAATGCAAATGTGAATTTATGAAATTAAGACTGTTAATTGTATTTACAGCCCTTTTATTTAGTCAACAAACTTTTGAACAAAACAACAATTTAAAATCATTTAAGGCAGTCAGAATTACTGAACCTCCTAAAATTGATGGGATATTAGATCCTGTATGGGCAAAATGTCCTTCAATAACCGGTTTTACACAAAAGAATCCTTATTTTAATCAAAAACCGTTAGATATTACGGATGTCAGAATACTTTATGATGATAAAGCCATATATTTATCTGCCTTTTGCAAGGATGAACATCCGGATAGTATCTTAAAGCAGTTGGGAAACCGTGATGATGACGATCTGAATGCCGATTATTTTTATATAGGTTTTGATACTTACAATAAACAACAGGATGCGTATTATTTTGGCGTGAGAGCCTCAGGAGTTCAGTTTGACAACCGGACACTCGATTATTCATATAATGCAGTATGGCAGAGCGAAGTAGCTATAAATGACTCAGGTTGGGTAGTAGAAATGAAGATTCCTTATTCGGCAATCCGATTCCCAAATCAGCAAGATCAGCAGTGGCGTTTTCAATGTATTCGCTATATAAGGCGCATCAGGCAGGAAAATTGTCTCGTGCTGGAACCACGCGAAGCAGATAATATCCTTTTATACTGGCCATATCTGGAAGGTATCAATAATATTAACGCTCCTTTAAGGCTGTCATTCACTCCTTATTTATCTGCAGGTTTTAAAACGGAAGCAGAAATAGGAGAAAAAACTGACGTTAGTAAATTATTTGGAGGGGGAATGGATTTGAAATATGGTATTAATGAAAGTTATACATTGGATTTAACTCTTTTACCCGATTTTACTCAGGTTCAATCTGATAATAAATATAAAAACCTTTCAGCATACGAGACCGTTTATGAAGAACAACGACCGTTTTTTAAAGAGTCGGTTGAATTATTTAATAAAGGAGGCTTGTTTTATTCACGCAGAATTGGACGACTGCCGAGAGATTTTTATAATATTAGTGATATTATTGATAGTAGTGAAAAAGTAACTAAGAATCCACAGCAAACGCAACTTATTAATGCTTTTAAAATTTCGGGAAGAAACAGCAAAGGTTTGGCAATCGGAATATTAAATGCTATTACTTCTGATATGATCGCACAGGTTGAAGATTCCGTTTCGAACATTAAAAGGAATATTATTACTGAACCTTGGGCTAATTATAATGTTTTTGTAATAGATCAGGCATTTAAAGGCGGAAGTGATTTATACCTTACAAATACAAATTTTCTTAGAAGTAAAGCGAATTATAACTCAAATGTGACAGCGACAGGATTTACACTTCTTGATAAATCTAAATCCTATCAACTTTCAGTAGGAGGCGGGATGTCGCAATTTTATTATTTAGACAGTAAAGAAAACGATTTGCCAGAAAATGGATATAAGTCATCTCTGGGCGTTTACAAAGTAAATGGTAATTTTAAATTTGGATTAAGTTCATCATATATGGACAAAAATTTCAGTGCTAATGATATTGGTGTTACTCAGGTCAGAAATTATTTGAACAATGTAGGATACATTAATTATAATAATTATGATCCGGGTAAATTATTTTTAAATTACGGATGGAATTTGTCGTATGGGCAACACTATCAATTATCCACAATGTACGTTAAAATGTCACGTACTGAATTAAGTTTTTGGGCAACAACTAAGAATTACACCAGCATATGGGGAGGCGGTTTTGCCGATTTCTACAGTGGATTTGATTATGATG
>CAZDUU010000583.1:0-1846 GCA_964508675.1 uncultured Bacteroidales bacterium
CTTCGTTCTTATTTTCCTTATTAAACTTCTTACGGTTTTTCTCATTGTCTTCCAATATTACAGTTCTTCCCAAATCTATCAGACTAAAATGAAGGTAACGTTTGGGATTTTCACGTAAATCGCGAAGCAGTAAGTCCAGGTTCTTTGAAGAACTTTCCAGGTTTTTGTAAAGCTGTTCGTTATGAATCAACATACCCAGAGATCCTTCGCCACTATTGATTTTATCAAGAATAGCCGTAGCTTGAAGTAAAGCTCTGTTTGCATTAATAATAGTCTGTTTTACATTTGATTGCTGTAAAGAGTCAGAGAATGCAGAAAGGTTTTTCATGACATTCGTAATAAGCTCATTATTATTGCGAAAGTTCTCAGTAATTGACTCAACATTTGCAATAATGCGGGTTAATGCAAACTTTTCGCTCTGAACCAGAGTATCCAAGGTTATGGATGTCCTCTCTAAGCTTTCGACAGTTGCGCGAATACTTTCGAATGAACGTGCCAAGTTATAGCGGGTTTGTTTATCGAAAATACTTTGAACCACTACCATTACCGAGTCAATTGATTTTATAAGATCTTCGGCTTTCTTTTTTAAAGGTAAAACCTGGGCACTTACCTGTGTTTTGAGGTCCGCTTCAACCGAAGACAATAATGTGTCATTCGGGCGGTAGAATTTTTTTGAGCTACCCAGAATAAACTGAATGGCTCTTGAGCCCATGAGGTCTGCACTAAAAATCTCTGCAATGGATGAGTCCTGAATTAAAAATGATTTATTTATTTTCAATTCAACAACGATATTTGTGTTGGTATCACTTATAAAATGAATGTCACTAACACTTCCGACTTTAATACCATTAACGTATACCGGAGCTGAGACCATTAGACCATCAACACGCTCATAAACAGCATAATAATTATATGTCTTTTCGAATAAATCTTTCCCTTTGAGAAATGTATAACCCCAAACAAAAAATGCCACAGCTATTATCACTATGACCCCTGCTTTAACCTCTTTTGCTATTTTTATTCCCATATTAAATTTTGGCAGGTAAAATTAGTTTTTTGTTTGTTTAATTGCATCACTAACCGGAATTTTTTTTCCATTTTTAGTAGCAACGATAAAAGCCCCGGGATATTGTTTCTTTACATCTTTTTGTTTTTCAACTACTTCCTGATAAAGTTTTGTTTGTCCGCAAAGATACTTATATAAATTATCCCATTGCATTTCTTTTACATTTTCCACTTTAAATTGGTTAACAGGGATATGTTTATCAGACGATGCTAGCTGTACCCAAAAATAAATGGTATCATTTGTAGCATTATTTACAAGATTTTCTGCAACTTTCTGAAAATCATTTTTTACATTCTGTGTACTATCCTTTTTATTTTCAGCTTTATCGGCAATTTTTATATCGTTGTTTACCACATTTTTTACTGTATCTGTTTTTAAAACTTCAGCCGGGGTCTGAATGCTGTCTTTTTTAA
This sequence comes from uncultured Bacteroidales bacterium, assembly GCA_964508675.1. Lineage (GTDB taxonomy): Bacteria > Bacteroidota > Bacteroidia > Bacteroidales > GWA2-32-17 > Ch61. The sequence continues at coordinate 1,480 of CAZDUU010000583.1, forward strand.
TTTCTTCTTTCTCCTCAACTTTTGGCAAATCTGAAGATGTAAGAGTAACATACTTTTTTCCTTCGACCTGACCTTTGTACTTGCTGAAAGCATTAAAAATAGATTTTGCTATAAGCCACTGATTCTTTTCTTTTCCAAGGAAAGCTGCATCATCTGGATTACTTATAAAGCCTACTTCTGTCAGTACACTAGGCATTGCTGTTTTCCATAAAACCAAAAAACCGGCTTGTTTTACTCCTCTTTCATCGCGACCGTTTTTCTTATATTCCTCCTGGATTATGGAAGAAAAAGTAAGGCTCAAATCCATATTTGCGTTCTGATATAAAGAGAAAATAATATAAGCTTCCGGTGAATGAGGATCAAAGCC
>CAZDUU010000584.1:0-1845 GCA_964508675.1 uncultured Bacteroidales bacterium
GGCAGAAAAATCATCTCCTTTTTACAAGCAATGTGTTGATATTTCGACTATTTATGAAGTAAAGTGTAATAATAAGTCCGAAGCAAATGAAATTTTGAAGGAAATAGCAGTATTGCCTCAGACCGCTTATTGTCATACAAAGCATAATCCGGAGTTATTTTACAGTCCCAATGATCCGGGTACAGGGGCCCAGTATTATTTGACAAATATTAAAGCTTACCAAGCCTGGGATGTTTACCAGGGTGACAGTAGCATAGTTGTCGGAATTGTGGACACAGGAACAGAGTTGTCCCATGATGATCTCTGGCAGAATCTGGCATATAACACTGCCGATCCGATCGTTGGCCTGGATAATGACGGCGATGGATACACAGATAATTTCCATGGCTGGGATATGGGAAACAATGACAATAGTCCAGAATGGAGCGAAAATACGATGGGTGCCGATGCTCATGGTGTTTTTGTAACGGGAATGGCCTGCCCCAGATCCAATAATAATATCGGAATCGCCGGAATCGGTTTTAAAACGAAATTTTTACCTGTTAAGGTGAACGATTCTACTGGTATTCTGACAAAAGCCTACGAAGGAATTGTTTATGCCGCCGACCATGGTTGTAAAGTCATAAATTGCTCGTGGGGAAGCCCGATACCGGATGAGTTTGGGAGGGAGATTATCCGCTATGCAACTTATAATCGCAATTGTCTTATTGTTGCAGCTGCCGGAAATGTCGGGAACACAACAAATGAAATTTATTATCCCTCAGCTTATGATGAAGTTTTGTGTGTAACGGCTACAAATCAGTGGGATATAAAGTGGATAAAATCCTGTTATGGATCTCGTATAGATGTTTGTGCACCGGGCGAAAATGTTTATTCAACTTATTCAGCTAATTCGTATACCGTAGGTTGGGGAACCTCTTATGCTTCTCCTTTAACAGCAGGAACAGCTGCTTTATGCTGGGGATATAAGGGAAAAAGCCTATTCCCGTTTCAAATACGTACATTGATAAAACAAACATGTGATCGCATTGATACTATTACGGGTAATCAATCTTTTGCAAATCAATTAGGTAAAGGAAGAATAAATGCTTTCCGCTGCTTAACCGACACCTTGAATGAAGCAGTAATGTTTTACGATTATCATTTTACCACAAGTAATGATACAACTTATCTGTGGGGTTCATTTGTAAATTTATTTCAATCTTCAAAAATTTTAACGGTAAAATTATTGTGCGATAATGCCAATATAAATATCATTCAAAATCAGATAAATATAGGTTATTTGGATAGTCTGGGTATTTATGAAAATAATCAGGCTCCTTTTATCATTACTTATTCGCCCAATGCTCCATTTGATATGGAGGCTTCGTTTTATTTAGAATTTTCTGATAGCAATTATTACGACAAACAATTTTTAAAGGTCACAATAAACCCAAGTTATGTTGACATTAATAACAGTAGTTTAACGTTTTCGGCCTGTGCAAACGGACGAATTGGCTACAGTGCTACTTATCCTGTCCAGGGTTCTGGTGTTTTATACAATTCCGGAGTTTCGTTGGTTTCTGAAATGGGAATGTTTCTGTTAAAAGGGAATAACGCTTCGTGGTGCTTCAGGGGAAAAAATGATTTTAAAATTCTAAAAAGAGCAAATAAAACAGATAAGGGGAACTTAGTTTATGCCACTTCGTTGTTCAATGACTCTTTGAATCCTTTTCCTTTAAGCATTAGAGTAAAACATGAGGCTGCATTGTATAATCAGTTTTCGAATAACGATTTTATCTGGTTGAAATATGTTTTATACAATAATGAAACAAGTGATAAAGATTCTGTTTATATGGGTTTATT
>CAZDUU010000585.1:0-1820 GCA_964508675.1 uncultured Bacteroidales bacterium
AAGGTATAGCGATTGGTAATGAGCTGGAATACACTGACGAGGTGACACTGGCACGCTCTATTATACATCGCCTGGCTTTTGAAGGCAATGTAAAGTAATGTTTTTCTAATTTAAGAATAATTATCTTTGCAAAAAAAAATGTTTATGAAGAGATTATTTTCTATTTTAGTTTTAGCGTTAATAGTTCATATCCTGAATGCACAGGAAATGAAACAGGGAAACAATTTTTTGAGCGTTGGTGTTGGACCTGCAGCCAACTACTGGACGACCTATCACAGTGGCGGAACACCGGCTATTCGTTTAGCATTGGATCATGGTTTTAAAGAAGTAGGACCCGGAACGATTACTTTGGGTGGTGCAGTTGGTTTTTTCTCCAAATATTATAAAAGCCATTACTATGCAAGCAATGGAGTTTTGTATGATTATAAATGGAGTTATACATACATTAGTACTGTATTCAGAGCCGGATACTATTATAACTTAAAAGAAGCTGATATTCCTGATATAAATGTTTACGGTGGTATTGGTATGGGGCTGTTGTATTCCAATTTCCATGATAGTTATGATGGACCAAAAGATGGTTATGTTTACTATGATAATTCAGGAATGGATTTCTTATTTAACTTCTACCTTGGTGCTAACTATTTCTTTACTCCTAAAACTGCTGCATATCTCGAATTTGGATATGATGTAAGCTATGTAACTTTGGGGCTTACTTTTAAATTGAATTAAAATAAAATACAAAGAGATACAAAGAGAAATTCGGGATCTATATCCCGAATTTTTTTTGTCCTGATTTTACTTTCTGGCTCTTTTTATCGCTTCCAGATATATTTTTCTGATGCTGTTTTTTTCTTCTTTTTCAGCGATTGTTTCGACCTTAGGAATCAAATTGGTATTTAATTTTGTTTTAAGCTTAATAATTTCGCCTATGGCAAAAGCTGCACTCCACCGAACAACAGTTCCTTCGTGGTTTGTATTCTTTAATAAATTCTCAACTGGTTTTTCCAATTGAGGAGGGAAGAGATGCACAATATTTCCTATTACTCTGGCTGATTCCCATTTTACCCTGGGTGCTTTGTCTGTTAGCGACAGGGTCACGAATTTAAGCATATTTTCATCAGCAACTTTGGGATTCTGTTTGGTGGTATATTCCAATGCTTCTATGCATGTGGCTTTTATGGCATCTTTTGCTTTTTCTGCAAAAACGATTAGCTCTTCTGTCAGCATGGAGCTTTCCATTAACCATTTGCTGATGGTTTCAGTTTTTTCTTTTGGCTTGATGGTTTTGTCTTTAAATAATTCATCAATGGTCATGTTCATTTGTTTTAATATGTAGCAGGAAGCCTGGTTTTGACTTTATATTTCCAGTCACTTAAATTATACGTTTTTACAAGCGTCTCCATTTCATTGACTATATAATTGGAAATACAAATTGTCAGATCAATAGAAAGTACAACAATAAGAATTACTGCATCCACTCTCGGGTCGCCGCTGGAGCTGTTAAAATTTCCTATCAGCAAACCTCTGTCCCTTATCTTTTTTCTTGCATCCCAGTGTGCAAAAGTGAGTGATTCGATATCCGAATATTTTACAGCCCTGTATTTTTCATTGATATATTCCATGCTAATTATTCCGACAACCAATGTATCGTATCTTGTGGCTCTGTTATTTGACTTAATTACAGTGTCAATGATATACTCTTTATTTTTGAGGACATTGATGTCTTTTCTTACTACTTTTTGGTGTTCAACTGATACGTGATAATTATAGCCAACCAAATAAAGTTTATTTGCTCCTATACTATCCACTACCCATAG
>CAZDUU010000586.1:0-1817 GCA_964508675.1 uncultured Bacteroidales bacterium
ATAGACCAATCAATAAAATTAAACTTAATTTGGTCTAAATGCACAACGGGTTATAATCGATTATTCTTAAAAGCAAATTTTGTACTTGGTTTTACTTGAGTGCCAATAGGACCTGAACTTAGCCAATTATATCCATCCCATAATAAATAGCGAATTCTGTAATTATTATCTACATAAAAAATTCTATTATACCCATATGCCATACCACAACTTGCAATAGCATCAGCAGAGAAGCTCATTTCCCAATTGTTATCTGAACTCTGAATAGCAACTTTATTGTTGTTATTAATATAAAAAATCCAGCCATCATAATAAACAATCTCAGTGTTATTTAATACTGTAGCATTATTATTTACAGTAGTAAGTGTGTAAGGTGGGACATAAGTTAGTTTTTTTACTTTACTGTCACTTCCTACAAAATAACAATTATAATCATTGTCAATAGGGAATAATGCTTGGCCTTTTGCATCACAGGAATAGTTATTTATCTTACCATCATATGAAATATATTGTAGTTTTGAAGTGGGTTTAGTTGCTAATACACTATTTGCCATTGCCGTTACTCCTAGGCTATAGTACTGCCAACCGTTATTATATACTATTGAGTATAAAAGATTATTAGTTGTTGCATAAGCAATATGTTCATATGCAGTACTTGAACCTGGCTCGTACAAATAAAAAGCAAGTCCAGAACCAGAAACTGCTAGTGGAGCATTATTATTCAGTATTGCATCTTGCCATGAAGTTCCACTCCAATAAAGGTTATGTACTTTATTATCTGTACCAATAAAATATGGTCTATCATCTGAGCCAATACCTAATTGCCCATCTCTTACTGAAACTTGCGAGGAACACATTTGATGGTTCCCATTACTAAATTGCCCAAATAATTTTAAACAATTAGTAGTTGATATTAGAAAAAATATCATTAAAAAAATATATAACTTCATAAAATATTTATTTTTTTCCCTGTTCAGGCTACTACTATATAGGGAATCTTCATAGTAGTATTTTTTTATTTTCCACTTTCGTAGTTTTAATATCTTGCCTGATTCGAATTTTATGCCTACGCATTAGAAAAAGATAATATAATCCTTATCAAATGAATAATTTTTATAACTTTGCAAAGCAATTGTTTGTTGAACATTCAGTTGCGGTCTCAAAAATGCCGGTGCTCAGGCTGCAAACCTGCACCGGTTTTGTGTTTCTAAATAAATATACATGATTCAAAATTTATATAAGTTGTTAGATATAACACAGCAAATGTAATCAAATAAAAACAAAAATCAAAAAAAAAAAGAGTTAAAAGTTGTTAAAACGTGTTAATGCTTTACTTCGTTATACTTTGTTTGACCTAAAGATGAAAAGAGCAAATCAGCTTTCTTCTTCGTAATATATTTTATAGTATTTGCGTCCGATTTCATCAACGCCTTGCTCTATCAAATCACGGTTGCCATGAATGTAAATGTGGAAGTTTTTGTCAAGCTTCAGAACGCTCTTAAATACTTTGGCCTGTTTTTTTACTGCCTGTGTTGATATTCCGAAATTATCCGGCAATTCCAGGCTGTTTTCCTGCCGGTAGTTTTGGTCGAATCTCTGAAACGACTGGATAACTTTACTATCTGCCAATACTTCTTCTTCAAACTCTTTCTTATCGAATGCCTCATGCGTTTTAAAATATTCAACCGAGCGGTTAAGTATATCAATCTGGTCTGCTTTGCTTACATCAAAATCCTGAGTTAGCTGTTTGGTTACAAATTGTTTGGTTATGCCGAGAAATTGATTGGTTTGATGGAAGTCATTGCTAAGCACTTTGG
>CAZDUU010000587.1:0-1813 GCA_964508675.1 uncultured Bacteroidales bacterium
ATCATTAATCATTAATCATTAAAATTTCATGAATATGAAAACAAGTTTCAGAACAGCGGTATTAACCGCATTTGTAGCTATTTCAGTCGTTTTTTCGGCCAATGCACAGGATGCTTCAACCATATTGAAAAATATGGACGATGTGATGTACTCACCCAAGGATATGACCGGGAAAAACAAAATAGTACTAATTGATAAAAACGGCAAGCAGGAAACCCGTGAAGCCAACATCTTGCAAAAAGGTACCGACAAGAGGATGTTCCGTTTCACCGCACCATCTTCACAGGCGGGGATAGCAGTATTGTCGCTTCCTAACGATGTTATGTATATGTACCTTCCGGCTTTTGGAAAAGAGAGAAGGATTGCCTCAAGTGCTAAAAACCAAAACTTTGCCGGCACCGACTTTTCATACGATGACATGGAATCGGTTTTATACTCGGTTAAATACACCCCAAAACTCGTTAAAACAGAAACGAACCTGTTTATTTTAGAACTTACCCCAAAAGGCAAATCGGATTACTCGAAAGTGGTTACTCATATCAACAAGAGTAATTTTTATCCCGAACTGATGGAGTATTACGACAAGGGAGGAAACAAAGTAAAAGAGGCCAAATATACCTTCAAAAAGATTGGTAATTATTGGAATGCCGAAGAAATTGAAATGACCGACCTGAAGAAGAACCACAAAACCAAAATGCAAATGTCGGATGTAAAATACGACACAGGCTTGTCGGATGATGAATTTACGGTTAGGAAACTTGTACAGTAAAAGCTAGGTCACATGATAATTAACTGCATCTCTGAATATCTGCCCGAAAAAGTAGTTGCCAATAGCTACTTTAAGGAGAAATACGGTATATCAGAGGACGAGATAATTTCAAAGAGCGGTATTAGGCAACGTAGGTATGTGCAGCCCTATGAAAACACAAACACTATGGCAATCGAAGCTGTAAAAAAAGGATTGAATAAACTGCCTTTCAATATCAACGACATAGATTTGATTATTGGGGCTTCATATACCCCTTATGATACTGTGGGCACAATCGCTCATGCTGTGCAGTCGTACTACAAAATCAGCAAAGCAAAATGTTTTACGATAAGCTCTGCTTGCTCATCATTTATTAATGCCTTGGAGATAGTAGATTTATTTTTTGCTGACAGCAAAGCTAAAAAAGCATTAGTTGTAGTTTCTGAAAACAACAGCCTTTACAATAATGCTGATGACCCAAAATCCAGTTTTTTATGGGGTGATGGTGCGGCAGCAGTGTTTATCTCCACAGAGCGATATTCAGAGGAAGACATCGAAGTGATGGATATAAATACCACTGGACTGGGTAATATTGGTAGAAATGTTGAAGGAGTATATCTACGGCCTTCCAATGGAGGATTGAAAATGCCTTGCGGGAAAGATGTTTTCCAAAATGCCTGCACCTATATGATTGAGGAAACAGAAAAAATACTAAAAAATAACAATCTGACAATTTCGGACTTAGATTTTTTTATACCGCATCAGGCCAATATCCGGATAATTGATTACGTAGTAAAAAAATTAAATATCAATAATAATCAGATATTGAACAACATAGAATTTTTAGGTAATACAGGTAGTGCTAGTACAGCCATTGTCTTAGCTCAAAACAGGCATAGGTTTAAGAAGGATGATAGGATTGTCATATCCGTATTTGGGGGTGGGTATTCAAGTGGAGCTGCGCTAATTAGAAAACTTTAATGGTAGAAAAAATTAAAACCTGTAATGGTAACGGTTAAAGAAGTAGTTAATAAGAAAGATTTAAAAATGTTTGTTACGTTTTCA
>CAZDUU010000588.1:0-1806 GCA_964508675.1 uncultured Bacteroidales bacterium
TATTCTCACCATTATGGGTTTAGGTGCAGAAAATTTCGGGTTCAATATTGACAGAACTAAAGTTGAAATCACTAAAATTATGGGAACTTCGCCCCGCAGAATTGCTGAAATTAAAGCTATTTTCACATTTCCTCCGCACAACTTCACACAGAAACAGAAAGAAGGTTTAAAGCGAATAATGGAAACATGTCCTGTAGCTTTATCGCTTCATCCGGAAATTAAAAGAACCGTTACCTTTGTTTTCAGCGACGAAACTATTGAATTATAATGACGCAGGTTTTATACTACATTGCCTTTCTTGCCCTAATTCTTTGGTTTATCAGAAAATGGATTTTTTTTAATCAGCCTTTTCTGAACTATAAATGGCTGGCATTTTTCTTTCTTGCCAAAGTAGCCATATCGTTTTGTATTTATGCTATTTACACTTTCTACTATCCAAACGTGAGAGTTGATAATGATATTTTTAAATATTACGACGACTCACAAGTGATGTATAAAGCATTAAAAGATTCACCTGCTGATTATTTAAAAATGCTTACGGGGATTAATGATGAAAGTCAGGAGATTAAAGAAAAGTATTACCTTAAAATGAATTTTTGGATAAAACCCTATGATTATGAAGTAGTAAATGAAAATAAAACCATCATTCGTCTGAATGCATTTATTTCACTTTTTTCACTTAACAATTACTTTATCCACGCTTTAATATTTGTATTTCTTTCGTTTATCGGGCTTTTTGCTCTATTCAAACTACTTTCATCATATTTTGAGCAGAACAAGCTTTTTTTAGCATTCTTTGTATTCCTGATGCCCTCTACCATTTTCTGGTCATCTGCCATTTTAAAAGAAAGTCTCGTTTTTTTCAACCTTGGACTTATGCTTTACAATACCGATAAGCTTTTGAAAAGATTTACCTTAAAAAACTTTGCACTCATGCTTTTCTTTGCCACTTTCCTTGGACTTTCAAAGATGTATGTTCTGATTCTTATTTTACCCGGACTTTTTGCGCTGTTCCTTAACCGGTTTATTCCAAAAATAAAACTTTGGATAAGCTTCATCATCACCCATATTTTGCTGATTTTCTTTTTTTTCTACAGTGAATATTTCATTTCTTTCAATTTCTCAGAAATAGCCGTAGCCAAGCAGCACGACTTTATCAACATGTTGAATACATTTAAATATATAGGAAGCAGAATTGACATACCTTTGCTCAATGACTCATTCACTTCTTTTCTATTCAACAGTCCCAATGCCATTATTAACAGTCTATTCAGACCTAATATACTGGAAGCTCATAACTTAACCTCTTTCATGGCCGCTTTTGAAAACACATTGATTATTTTCATATTTATATTTATACTGCTTTTCTTCAAAAAATCCAACTTCAATAAATGGATGTGGTTTGGACTTTCTTTTACCGTTATGCTCTTTTTGTTGATTGGACTAACCTCCCCGGTTTTGGGAGCTTTAGTCCGTTACAAAATTCCCGCTTTCCCATTTTTAATGTTCATACTTATCAGTTTCATCAATTTTGAAAAAATTTACCTTAAAATAAAATCGTTATGGAAAAAACCGTCGTTATAACCGGTGCTACAGCAGGAATAGGTAAAGCTATTGCTTATGCTCTTGCAGAACAGAAATATAAACTCATTATTACAGGCCGCAGAGCCCAGTTACTTTCTGAAGTTGAAAAAGTTTTAAGAAAGAAAACCAAAGTTCTCGCATTGAATTTTGATGTCAGGGATTTTAAACAGGTTGAACATGTTATTAATACGCTTCCCAACGCCTGGAAAAATATTGATGTAC
>CAZDUU010000589.1:0-1776 GCA_964508675.1 uncultured Bacteroidales bacterium
GCTGATTTGATAATGCTTCTAATACGAAAAAGGAAAGTCCGTCGTGTTCGGGAAAACGCAGACAGACACATGCATTTTTAATATAAGCCTGAGTATTTTTAACCCATCCGTGAAACATTACATTACCAGGCATTGGAATTACAGGAGTTTCGGTCCCTATTACATCAAACTGAATATTCTGAAGTTTTTCAGCAATATTTTTTAATCGGTGGATGCCATAAAATTCCTGACTGTTTTGGGGTATATAAATTAATGCTGAAAAAAATGCTGGAAAAGGTTGTTTTTCCTTTGTTTTTTCAAGCACTGTTAATGGTTGAAAATGTGCTTTTATTCCAATGGGTTGCAGCTCTTCCCCATACCATGGCGTGTCTGTAAGATGAGTAACTTTTTCAATAAAATCGTTATTGAACTTATCTTCAGCAAAAGCTTTCTGGGCTATTTTCACATCGCTACCCACCCAATGAAAAACAACTTTCTTTTTTAATTTTAGTGCCAAAGAAATGGCAAAACTATGGTCAATGGTCCCATTGATAGAATATACCGTTTTACAAAAAGGAAGCAAAAACAAGAATTTGATTTTATCAATTTTACTGTAATAGGTATTTAAGGGAATATAGCTGTTTGACTGATCAAATCTGGATAAATTCAATTTCACATTCGATGTAAAATATGGTAATCCTATCATTAAAACTCTCTTCATTGCTACCTCCCCGATATTTTCACAAACCAATACAGAACGAATGAAAAATAAATGAACATAGCAGAACTGATCAAAATCAGGCTTATTTTAATATCATTAAAAAAGAATCCTCCTGTCCATACTGACAATACAATCAGGGAATTGCCCAGCAGACTTAATAAAAAGGCCTGTTTTTGTTTTCCAACGATAAGAGGAATGGTGCTTATGGGGCTTATTAGAATGCTCATAGTCAGCCAGAGGGAAATATAGCGGGCAAAGTAACCGGCCTGCTCCCATCCTTTTCCCAAAAACCATCCGAAAATCTGGGGAGCCAGAGTGGAAATAATTATCAGGAAAGGTATAGCAATCCACAGCATCATTTTCAAATTTTTCAATACAAAATCCCGGATATTTTTTCCCTGGGCATAATCGCTTGAAGCACGCTGAAAAAACACCTGCCCCACAGATGAACCTATAAGTGATACAGGAGCAATCAGAAGACGAAAAGTACGTGAGTAATACCCAACGTCGTCAGAGGTAAAAAAGTAGCTTAAAAGAAAAATGACAAGGCTTTGCTGAAGAATATCCGTAAAGGCATGAAGGCTGTTTATTTTAGGAAAATCAGAATAATGGGATGCCATTTCCTTTATTTCTTTTTTGTTGATGAGTTTGGTGGCTCTTTTGTCTGAACGAAAAAATTTACCTAAAAATGAAAAAAATGAGGTGAATTGTCCAATAATAAACGCAACAATAAGCCCTTTACTTCCCCATTTTAAGAAACCAAATAAAATATTTCCACCCGAGTTGATAGTTGTTTGTACAACACGCGAAATACTGATCAGGCCGAATCGCTTATTTCTGAGCGACCAGTAGTTAAAAGTCTGATACAAGCCGGCAAAAAGCACAGCTATAGGCGTTAACCAAAGAAAAAACGTAAGTTTATCATTTTTCAGAAAATGGGCTATAGGAAATCTGAATAAAAGAATGACTAAAAAAGACAGTACGGTAACCATTATGGATATAATGAGCGAAAGGGCAAAAATATTGATTGATTTTCTTTCCGTTTTTGGTAGCATAATTGCAAGCTCGTATCTTGC
>CAZDUU010000590.1:0-1764 GCA_964508675.1 uncultured Bacteroidales bacterium
TCGGCCTTATCTTGGCGGCGAAGAGCATGAACCGGCGGGTGGCGGCAGCTGGGAAGAAGCTGTCCGTTGTTATCTTTCTTCGGGACGACATCTACGAGATCTTGCGATTCGAGGACAAGAACAAGGTCAACCAGGTGTCGGCATGGACGATCGAGTGGGACTCTCCCAGATCCCGATGGACGCTGAAGCAGCTAATGGAGCCCAGGTTCGCCGTCGTCCTCGGGGAAGGTAGCCCGGTCACTTGGAGCTCCGTGTTCGACGAGGGGCAGGAGATGCCCGGGCGCCAGAGTAAGTACCGACACATTCTCGATCGCACCTTCAATCGGCCCCGAGACATGATCAAGTTCTGTAACGAAGTGCTCGGCGCCTACAAGCGCCGAGATCACCCCGAGGGCCAGCTCTTCACGAACGACGACGTCACGGCCGCCCGGGCGCCCTACTCCGACTATCTTCTGCGAGAACTCGACGACGAGGTGCACAAGCACTTACCGACCTTCGAGAATCACCTGGAGGCCTTGCGTACCGTTGGAACAGGGATCTTCTCGAGGGAGGTCTTTGAGGCGGCGTGCGTTAAGAGACCACACCTCGTTCCCTCCGGCGGCACGGCGGCCGATCTGCTCCGTGACCTCTTCAACTTCTCGGTAGTGGCCTACCAGAAGACCGGAGGCGTCGGCGGCGGTTCTGAATACGTGTGGCGCTATCTGGACAGCAGATCGCGGTTCGATGAATCTGCGCTCCAGTTTCGCGTTCATCCAGGGCTCGTGGAGTCCTTGGGTCTAAAGCGATTCGCGCAGCGGCGGCACGGAGACGCGGCTGGGACCCCAGAGGAGGCCGAGGACGACACGGGAGTACCTTCACAGGGCTAACCCGGGTTGCGGCCGTGTCCCGTTGACTGTTGAACTTCGCCTCGGAGAGGCGGCTGGTTGAAAGGCTACGCGGCATTTTCGGCAGGGGCAACCTCGGAGCGATGAAGGCGATCGAGGACGTCGATGAGGAGCGGCATCTCGCGATGACCTTTCAGACGCCGGAAGCCTCGACGGGCTTCGAAGACAGCCATGGCGACCCAGCGGCGGGTCATCGATCCGTTCTTCCAGCGGGAGACCCGACGCGTCGTCCGGCGAATGGAACTCATGAGGTTCTCGATGGCGTTTGTCGTCGAGAGGGAACGGGTCAGTGTGTTCGGCAGGTGGAGCTTCAGTACGGTGAGGGTCTCCTCGAGCCCCTCACGAAGAGAGCCGGCGGCGTCCTCGTGACCGTTTCGCTCGAGCCACGCGACAACGCGCTTGAGCTGGCGCCGGGCCGCGTCCGCCCCGACAGCCCGGTAGGCCTCGCGCATCTGAGAGCCGACCCAGAGCTGCGTCTTCTTCGAGAGGTGCTCGGTGACGTTCCGGATCTTGTGGACTTGGCAGCGCTGGATGAGCGCCTGATCGCCGAAAACGTCCCGCAGGGCCCGTCGCAGACCGCCCCCTCCGTCGATGACGCACAGCAGCGGCCGGGAGACCTTCAAGCCGCGCTTCAAGAGATCCTGAAGCAGCTCCGTGCAGAGGACGGCGTTCTCAGTAGAGCCCAGGCGAAGGCCGAGGACGTGCTTGCCGCCGTGGACGTCCACGCCCAGGGCGACGACGACGCTCTGTCTCTTGACCACGATCCCGTCGAGCATCAGGACGGCCAAGTCGAGCGATTCGATGCTGCTCCCCAGCTCGGCCTCGACCCGCTCGCGGGTGGCGCGAACGAACGTCCGGCTCACGGCGCTCTTGGAGGTCG
>CAZDUU010000591.1:0-1759 GCA_964508675.1 uncultured Bacteroidales bacterium
CCGTTGAGCAGTTACCCAACCACTCCCCATTGATTGATCAGCATTATTATGTGTCCCTTCTGAAACCCAGTCAAATGTGCTATTTTGGCGTTTTACAACGGCATGCGCTGCAGCTGTAGGGCCAGGATTAGTATGTCCTCTGGAGGTCAAACTTACATCATAATTATATGTTCCCGCATCAGGAGTAATAGTCCAGAATCCGTAATCAAGCAATTCCTGTAAAACACTACCATTAACTGAAATATTTAAAGGAGAAATGTCAATTGAAGTACTGTGAGGATTGGTAAATTTTGCATCTAGATAATTTAATCCGCTGGAAGAATTAAGATTTATCGAAGCTGACTCATAATAATTTGCAGTACCCACAGGTAAATTATACAATCCAGTAGATAAAACGTATCTTCTCAGATTACCATTTACATAGCTATTAGTTCCATAACCTGTTATTGAGCTTGTAGCTGTATTGTTTTCAACAACTCTGTTGGTTCCGGTTGTAAGAATACCACTGGATAATGTAAGCGTATTATTAATGTTAATATTGTTATTAATAGTAAATGTATTTGTATTAGATGTCTTATTTAATGTCAGATTATAAAATGTAACATCAGAAGCACTGGTAAGTGAGCTATTATCATCAAAAATATTGACAACTCCATTGGTTGCGCTAAAAGTTCCATTTTGAGTAATATTTCCATAAACATCAAGTCTGCTGTTTGCATGATTCATGGTAAGAGTTCTGCTTGTCTGAACGTCAATATCATTACATTCCGCACCAACATAAACAATTGGAGCAGTAGGAGGATCTCCAATTGTCGGTTCATTTGTAACCCCTGTTGATGGAATTTGAACATTCACAGTATAATCAGGAACTTCCAATGATTGCCAGTTAGCGCAATCAAACCAGTCAATACTTTTATTACCAACCCAGACGCCATCACTATAACCCCCGTTTATTATTGAATATGTTTGACCCTGATGAATATTATAAGAGAAATATGTTGCACAATCTGTTCTTCCTGTCCAATTTGAAGGTGTATTAAGTCTTAATATCCAATCTCTTTTAGTTGCAGGGGTTATTGGACCTGTATATTCAATATAATCAGTTGCTACTCCGGGCATCATGTTAAAGCATTCCATCCCAATAACTAGTCCTGATTGTTGCGTATTATCAATAAAAGATGTCCACGAGCTGTTTGTATTAAATGCATATAAATAAACCCCAGGTGTATAAGTTGCATCCTGATTACCGGTTGTTCCCGGGTTCCATGTACCACCTTGCATAAAATAAAATTGATCACCTCCTGAATTTAACACACACTGAGTTCCGGCAATACCAATATTTGTCATAGTCCAGTTATTATCCGGATATATTCCTTGGAAAAATGGAGAAGCATTGTGTAATTTTATAGTAATAATTGTACCTGCAGTTATTGTACTTGTTGTCCTTGTAATCTGGTATGTTCCTTCAGTATTTCCCCATTTATTTGCATATTTTCTTTCATAACCATTATCAGTTAATATAAACACATCCCCTGGATTAATGTCTTTAAAAATCATAAAACTTACCTGGTCATCTCCAGCACCATCGCCCTGGCAAGAAGTGTTTGAACAAACCGAAATAACTGCAAAATCTCCGGGTTGAAAAGTTGTTGTCAAATAAATATTAAATGTTGAACTTGTTGCAGAAGTTAAGCCAGAACTACTTGCCGTCATCGTCAATCCTGTTAACCGCATTTCCCGGAGTTTCAAGGAAAGCACA
>CAZDUU010000592.1:0-1759 GCA_964508675.1 uncultured Bacteroidales bacterium
ATTTTTTGCTAAGGGCTTTACTGATTGTGAAGGTAACCATCTTTTTTGCATTACTTCTTGCGGTCGTTACCGTAACCATGGCGGTTGCAGTGTTGATTGTAAAGAAAATCAGGACAGCTGTCCTTGTTTCGGGAGTTGTGAGCCTGATAGCATCCATTATGTATCTTTTACTGGCATCGCCTGATGTTGCTATGACAGAAGCCGCTATCGGTAGTGGTCTTACAACCATTATATTTTTCTATGTCTTAAATAAAATGAGGAGTTCCGATGTTTAAGAAATTATTTGTCTTAGCAATTGTGGCCGGATTTGCCGTTTTGCTTTGGTCGTATCTGCGTCATTATAGCGAACGCACTACGTTAAATGATCTTTCAACTTATTATGTTGATAATACAGCACAAGAAATAGGGGCTGCCAATGTTGTAACAGCTATTGTTATTACTTATCGTGGATTCGATACTTTGGGTGAGGTAACTATTTTATTTGTTGCTGCAAGTTTAATTGCCATGTTTTTAAAGTCAACGGGAAAAGGAAAATCACGCAACCCGCGCCCTGCATCTTTGATATTAGTAACTGCCCAGAAGTTACTTTTTCCTTTGATTTTATTGTTTGGTGTGTATATTTTCATTAACGGTCACTTAACTCCCGGTGGAGGTTTTCAGGGAGGATCGGTCATTGCAACCGGATTTCTGTTGTGGCTGATGGTAAATCCTGACGGACATGCACCTCAGGGTCTGTTAAATACCATTGAAAGCATTTCGGGATTTGGATATGTGGCTGCCGGATTATTTGGTTTAATTCTGGGACTTGGATTTCTCGATAACCGCTTTTTAGGTTTGGGAACTTTAGGTCATCTTTTTAGTGCTGGCGTTATCCCTGTTATTTACTCCTTTATCGGATTAAAAGTAGGCGCTGAGCTTTCAAATGTATTGCATCATTTAAACGAAATTCAAAACGAAGAATAATGGAAATGTTAACCTTACAAAATATCAGCATCGTAACGGCATTTCTGCTTATGCTGATCGGGCTTTATGGAGCATTGACAACTAAAAATATATTACGCATTATCATTGCTTTTGATGTTTTCGATAGTGGTCTGAATTTGTTTTTAGTTGCTCTTTCTTATATGAATAACCGCGTAGCTCCGATTATTGATTCTACTACCGGAACCGAAAATCTGTCATCGAAATTTGTTGATCCGATTCCACAGGCTTTGGTTCTGACTTCAATCGTTATCGGGGTGGGAGTTACAGCAGTTATGCTGACCTATGCATATAAGATGTACAAATATAAAAATACACTGAATATTAACGAATATAAGGACTCAAGATGGTAAATCCAATTTTCATTTTAGCGATTGCATTGGGTGCTGCTTTCCTTATTGGATTAGGCAGTTCGAAAATGCTGAATATAAGCAGAGGATTTATGTTGTTAGCTGTTGCTGCCATGACAGCGATTTCAGGTTCATGGTTGTGGGGTTTATACAACGGAAGCGTCCAGGGATTGGACGTTTTTACAGCAGGATTTAAACCACCCTTTGCTATTAATCTCAGAATGACTCTGAATGAGGCTTTTTTGACTTTCATGATAAACTTCTTTGGTCTTTTATCAGCTGTTTATTTATGGGATTCGCTGAAAGCCGTCGGGAAATATGCTCATTCAATCTTCCTCATTTTCTTGCTGGGATTGAATGTTTCTGTGATGACCCGCGATATTTTTAACCTGTTCGTATTTCTTGAAATTACTTCTATTGCTACCTCG
>CAZDUU010000593.1:0-1754 GCA_964508675.1 uncultured Bacteroidales bacterium
ATCCTGAGCAAAAAGCTCGAATTTAAAGATTTGGGGCTACTGATTATCGACGAAGAACAAAAATTCGGAGTAGCAGCCAAAGAAAAACTTCGCCAGCTTAAAAATAATGTGGACACTCTTACACTTACAGCTACACCTATACCGCGTACCTTGCAATTCTCGCTCATGGGTGCACGCGACCTCTCCATTATTCAGACTCCCCCGCCCAACCGTCAACCCATTATTACCGAACTGCACAGTTTTAATAAGGAAATCATACAAAAAGCCATCGATTTTGAAATCAGTCGTGGCGGGCAGGTTTTCTTTATTCACAACAGGGTTGAAAACATTCACGAAGTTGAACGAATTGTACATGAACTTTGCCCTGAAGTAAGTATTGCTATCGGACACGGGCAAATGAATCCCGTTGAACTTGAAAAAATCATGATCGATTTTATCGAAGGTAATTACGATGTGCTTATCTCGACTACTATTGTCGAAAATGGCATTGATATTCCAAACGCCAATACCATTATCATCAATAACGGACATATGTTCGGATTAAGTGACCTGCACCAGCTGCGTGGCCGCGTAGGACGCACCAACCGCAAAGCATTCTGCTACATTCTCACACCACCGGTGGACACATTACCGGCAGATGCTCGCAAACGCCTCCGTGCTATCGAAGAATTCAGCGATTTGGGAAGCGGATTTTACATTGCTTTGCAGGATTTGGATATTCGTGGCGCAGGTAATCTTTTAGGAGCCGAACAAAGCGGTTTCATTGCCGAAATGGGATATGAAACCTATCAGAAAATATTGCAGGAAGCCATACAGGAAATCCGCGATGAGGAAAATATTCTCTCGCCAGATGATCAGGAAAAAGCAACAACAACACCGCTACCAAAGAAATTTTCGGTGGATTGCACGTTCGAAAGCGATTTACAACTCTATATACCTGAGTTTTATGTCGAAAATGTAGCTGAAAGAATTCGCCTCTACAAAGAATTAGACCAGATTGAAGACGAAAGTGAGATTGAGCGCTTCTCAAAAACCATGTCCGATCATTTTGGTCCCATGCCACGAGAAGTAGAAGGTTTATTCGACGTATTACGCATAAGATGGATAGCTCAGAAACTCGGATTTGAAAAAGTAAACCTGAAAATGCAGAAATTAACCTGTTATTTTATCAGCAATAAACAATCATCGTTTTACGAAAGTCCGGTATTTAGAAATATTTTGAGTTACCTCCAGACATCTCATAATCAGATTGCGCTAAAAGAACACAACGAAAGGCTTTATCTGCAGTTCAACAATATCCGCGACCTGAACAAAACCTTGCTCACGCTACACAATCTTTGGACTGAGTGTGAGTAAACTACTGAAATGTGTTAAAGCTCTGCTAAAATAAAAATTGAAAAATCAAATTTCGTTATTTCATTTTATATTTTCCCCGGAGCTGCCCTTTGGAAATTTTTGTCAGCTTACCATTGAGCAAAGTCTTTTTGAGAGGGTTGAGGTAATCAATATACAATTTACCTTCGGTATGGTCGTACTCGTGTTGTACAACGCGTGCCGTGATTCCTGAGAAAGTTTTTTTCATTTTATTAAAACTCCTGTCCTGATATTCAATGGTAATGGTCCATGAACGCTCTACTTCTTCCGATAAAGTAGGAATACTGAGGCATCCCTCACTGGCATCCCATACTTCGTCAGAATATTCCAATATTTTTGCATTGATAAAAGTTTCTTTTATGCCCTGATCGCCTTCAAAA
>CAZDUU010000594.1:0-1747 GCA_964508675.1 uncultured Bacteroidales bacterium
TCTTGATTTAAGGTTTTTAAATGAACAATTTAAAACAGAAAACATAACTTCCTCTTCTTTCTTTTTTCAGCATGTTGCTCCAACAAGTGCCATTATGGGGCACTCTATGGGAGGAGGAGCCTCTTTTCTTGCAGCAGAAAACTATAACAATTTTACGACTTTAATAAATTTTGCTGCAGCAACCACTGATCCATCAAGCATAACAGCTGCAGTAAATGTAACCGTTCCTCTTTTAATGTTCATAGGCGAAAATGACGGCGTTGCACCTCCCGCCGACCATCAAATTCCGATGTTTGATTCCTGCTCAAGCAATTGCAAAACAAGTGTCACAATCAAAGGTGGTGGGCACTGTTATTTTGCAGATTATAATTTTAATTGCAACTTCGGAGAAATGACCACAAGTCCACAACCCACAATAACAAGAGAAGAGCAACACCTTGCTGTCATGAACATGCTAAAACCCTATTTGGATTACATACTAAAGTCCAATGCTACAGAAGGAGCACTATTTATAAACCGTCTTCAGAACAATTCAGCTATCACTTATATTAGAAACTGCAATACAAGTTCGGGCGATAATATTTATAAAAAAATACTCATCTATCCTAATCCTGTTCACGATTTTTTAAATATTAACATTCAGGACAACACCTCAGGATATTATATAGATCTTAAAGATTTATTAGGAAACACCATATATTCCGGATATGCAACTAAAAAAGAAATCTCTATATATCTTAATGATAATATCAGAAGCGGGATATATATTTTAACAATATCTAACGATTCAGATTTTGTAAACCTGAAAATTATAAAAGGTTAATTTTGATTATTTAATTTAATAAATTAATTTTATACCCGATAAATTAAATATTCAATAAAATGACCGAAGATAAGGACATTGTGAGGGAACAAATAATAAATGCAGCAGCCATTGTATTTGGAAGATACGGATACAAAAAAACAACCATGGATGAAATAGGAATGGCTGCCGGAAAAGGTAAGACAGCTATTTACTATTATTTCAAAAACAAGGAGGATGTCTTTAAAGCGGTAGTAGAAAAAGAAGCTACAGAATTGGAGATTGCTTTGTTTGAAGCAATTAAGGATAAATCAAACCCGGAAGATAAATTAAAAGCATATTTTTATTCAAGAATGCGTACCATGCTAAATTTATCTAACTTCTATGATGCTATGAAAAATGAGGTACTCGACCACCTCGATTTTATTAATAAAATCAGAACAGATATTGACCAAAAAGAACTGGCACTGGTTAAAGCAATCATCGAAGAAGGGGTTAACCGCAAGCAATTTGAGGTGAAAGATTTAGACATGGCTGCGATCTCACTTGTTACAACTTTGAAAGGATTAGAAATTCCTTTATTTGTCGAAAATAAAGTCAATAACATGACTATGTATATTGATCATTTAATCCATTTAATATGTTATGGATTAGTTAAACGTTAAACTGCTGTAAAATAGCAGTTGTTTTTTCATGGTTTTTCGATTTGGTTTGTTTAAGGTGGTTTCGGCCACCTTAATTTTTCTTAATAATTCTTAATAATTAATGTTTTACAACCAACTTTTTTTTGAACGTTTCTAAATTATTATTAAATTTGTAAAAAATTGAATTTTATGAAAACTGATATTGAAATAGCACAAGCGGCTAAAATGAAACCTATTACTGAAATAGCAAAAACATTCGGAATTGCTGACGAAGAAATAATACCTTATGGAAAATATAAAG
>CAZDUU010000595.1:0-1743 GCA_964508675.1 uncultured Bacteroidales bacterium
AAAATATACCTTATTAAAACTAAAAGATGATCCATACGAGGTTTATTTTAAAGTTGAATATGATTCATCTAAAAAAATGCTGGGAATCCCAATCAATTTTGATTTTGAAGAAATGGACAGTACTAAAGAAAATTTTATTAATCAAATGGGTTTAACAATAAAAGATGCTGTTACCAGATCACAGGATTATGCCTTGTCAGGTAAATGGTCTGCTAAAACTTTTGGTGAGTTTGAGTATGCATTAACATTTGCTTTAAGCGAAATTAAAGCAGGGGAACATTATAAAGTATCTATTTGGCGTTATAATAATCCCGATGCTGGGTTGGTGATTGAGGGCCCTCAAGACAAGTATTATCAATATTATGGCAATGTTTCTGAAAAAGTAAACGGTTGGGAGAAAATTGATTTAGATTTTATTGTTCCTGATAATTTAGAAGGGGAAAGTGTGAAAATTTATTGTTGGAATAAAAATAAAGAAGTTCCGGCATATTTTGATGATTTAACAATTCAAAAACTCGAGTAATTTTTTTTGCATGCAGAGAAAGAACTCTTTTGATTTTCGAGATGTCTTAAAATTGTATAACCTGCCTTTGCCGGAATTAATGTATAAGGCTAATGAGGCTCGTCAGCTGATTAATCCGGGTAATGAAGTTACATGGTTGATAGACAGAAATGTTAATATTACAAACATTTGTAAGGTTCAATGTGCATTTTGTAATTTTTGCAGGACAGAAAAAAGCGAGGATGCTTACATTACGACTATTGATGAGTACAGAAAAAAAATAGAAGAACTTATAGCTATTGGTGGTAATCAGCTTTTGTTACAGGGAGGATTACATCCTGATTTGGGGTTAAATTTTTATACTTCATTATTCAAACAGCTAAAAAATGAATTTCCTGAGCTTAAGTTACACGCACTTGGACCTGCTGAAGTTTTTTATTTGGCCGAAAAAGAAGAAAAAAGCATTGAATATATTTTAAAAACCTTGCTAAATACAGGTTTGGATAGCTTGCCAGGTGCGGGTGCGGAAATTTTAAGCAACAGGGTCAGAAAAATTGTGTCTCCGGCAAAATGCAACGCCGACGAATGGCTGGAAGTTATGAAAGTAGCGCATCAATTGGGACTTGTGACTTCTGCAACCATGATGTTTGGCCATGTAGAAACCATTGAAGAACGTCTGCAGCATTTGCTGTTTCTACGTGAAGTGCAAAGTCAAAAACCGGAAAATGCTCCCGGATTTTTAAACTTTGTTCTTTGGCCGGTCCAGTTAAAAAATACGCGGTTAAGCAGAAAGTTTAGTTTTAAACCCGTTCAACCGTCAGAATATATCAGAATGTTAGCAGTTAGCAGAATTGTTTTAGAAAATATTCCACATATCCAGCCTTCATGGCTTACAGTGGGGAAGGATGTCGCTCAAATATGCCTGCATGCAGGAGCTGATGATATGGGCTCTATTATGATTGAAGAAAATGTGGTTTCTTCTGCCGGTGCTGAAAAAAGTACGATTGCTATCGACGAAATGAAACAAATGATTATTGAAGCGGGTTTTATTCCAAGGCAGAGAAATCAGCGATTTGAGATTATTGATTGAAATTATTTCAACATAAACGTATCGCTGCCTATTTGCTTGCCATCACAAAAAATATCAACATTATATACGCCTTCTGCCAGACTTCCATTATTAGTCCAGTAGATGCACATATCAACATCTTTATTTTCATAATCAATCTCACGTTTTGCAG
>CAZDUU010000596.1:0-1737 GCA_964508675.1 uncultured Bacteroidales bacterium
ACCCAACATAGTAACGTTGGTGAAAATACCGCTTGTGTTTGGAGTTGCTTCTGTTCCTGAAGCATCGTTATCGCTTTCAAAACCATTTGAACCGGATTGGTCAGCAATATTCGGATCGCGAAGTGCAAAACAGAACTGAGCCATACCACTCCAACCGTTATCAGTATCAAATTCATCGTCCCAGCCTCTGAAAGCAATCAGATTTTTTGCGTTTACCGTTCCTCCAAAGAATTCGTAAGAGTCGTCACCGCTATATGAAATCTGAATATATTCTATGGTTGTTCCATCACCAACACCGGCCAGAGTCAAACCGTTGATTTCCTGGTTTGGCTGGAAAGCAACACCTGCAAATTCAATACGAACATATTTCATAATACCTGAATTATCGTGAGGATCAGTTCCGCCAAAATAAGCATCAGGTCCGCCTTCTACTAATCCTTCGCCACCTGTCAAGTTAACCGGAGCTTTGCCGCAAAGAATAATTCCGCCCCAGTCGCCATAATCACGTTCGCCTGTAGCTTTGTTAGATGTAAAAATAATTGGTTTAGCTGCTGTTCCTTCAGCCATAATTTTTCCACCTCTTTTAATAATCAATGAACCTTTTGAATCTTTATCACCTTTTATAACTGTTCCAGGTTCAATGGTTAAAGTAACGCCTGATTCAATGTAAACAAAACCAGATAAAAGATACTTGTGATTTGCTTTTAATGTCTGGCTGGTTAAAATGCTACCCTGTAATGTAATGGTGGATGTGTCGCAGTCGGTGCAGTACTGGCATGAGCCATCGTCTTTTTCTGCATCCGGGTCATAATTTAATGCTGTTTTGTCGGTACAACCTTCTTTTTTCTTACATGAAGTAAAAGTTCCCGATAAAAGAACCATGCTTGCTAAAATTAAAAGTAAACTAACTTTTTGTCTCATAAATTTAAGTTTTAAATTTCCTGTCACAAAGGAAATAACAGGATGTTAACTAATTATAATTGAAACATTAATAAAAGGTTAATAAAAAAAGGTTGTCAGAAATGACAACCTTCATTGCATGCCAAATTATAATTATCCTAAAAATTAAGTGATAATCCTAAGTTAAAGTTTCTTCCGGTTTTGTATTTGGAAATAGTTTCATCATTTTTAGTGATTTTCCCGTCTTCGTTGGAATCCTGCATAAATAATGATGAAGCATTTAGTAGGTTATTCATATTAAAAGTAAGTTTCAGGTTTTTAAGAACTTTCATGCTCATGGTAAAATCTATATTGTGTTTCGGAAGTTCATAAATATTAGGTGTTCCGTAAGTTCCTACAACAAAAATTCTTTTACCAATTACGTTATAAACAAGGTTTGCCTGGAAACCGGAATAAACATTCTGGTAGTAGAAACCTGCGTTTACAATATAGGGTGACTGTCCCATTAAAGGTCTTTTGGTTTCCTGCCCAACGGCTTCATCTCCTAAATTAACCACGCTGTATATATATGCAGCATTGATTAAGATTCCTGTGTTTTCAAAAAAATTGTTTTTTGGGAGCAGGGAAGCGAGCGATTTTCTGATTTCAGCTTCAACTCCATAATTTGAGGCTGATGGTGCATTTTTGTATGTAAAATTTCTTGTTCCACCACTGCCGGCACCAGGTACAAAATACATTTCGATAGGATTATTAAAATATTTGTAGAATACACCTATATTTATCATTTCTGTTCCCTGTGGATAATATTCCCAACGAAAATCAATATTATGAATATTG
>CAZDUU010000597.1:0-1735 GCA_964508675.1 uncultured Bacteroidales bacterium
TCAAAACACGTTTCATATATGCAAAGTTAATATATTTTTTGATACGTATTTTTACGCGATTATTAACATTACTTTTACTAACTAAGAAAAAAAGGTGATTAAAGGTATTTATTTATATACCAATGCTGGAAAACAATAAGATTCCATACATGAAATGCAGAATCCGATGGATTAATACTTTCTAACTGTTTTATTTTTTTATTTATTTCTTTGAAATTAAACAAGTTCTGATTTTGGATTATTTTTTCATTTAAATATTGATCGACATATCCGTTTAAATTTCCTTTAAGCCATGAATGAAGCGGAATTTCAAAACCATGCTTTGGCCTAGTCAAAATATCAGGAGGCAGTAATTGGCCAAATGTTTTTTTTAAAATATACTTTTGTATATTATTCCTGACTTTATAATTTCCCGGCAGCTGGGCGACAAAATCAACTACTTCATGGTCGAGCATGGGGACCCGAGTTTCTAACGAATGCATCATAGACATGCTGTCTGTCTTAAAAAGCATATCATTTGGAAGAACCAAGTGAAGATCATTGTAAAGAACTTCGTTAATATTTTGTGCTTTTGTTTTAAGTAATTCATTGTAGTTTAAGTATTTTAAACTATTCAATAAGAGCTTATTTACAAACTGTTGATTATTAAAACAAGCCCACGTCCAATACCTTGCTTCAGGACTTAGACTCATTCCTGCAGAAAATTTTTTAAGCTGCCGGCTTTTGTTCGAAAAATATCCATTTCTGGATGAAGGAATGGCCTTGGAAAGTAATTCTGCCGTTTTTATTAATCCTTTTGAATTTTTATGATTGAATACCCAGTCATGGGCTTTATGCTTCCGGTATCCCCCGTAAAGCTCATCAGCACCATCTCCTGACAATGCAACAGTAATATGGTTACGTGTGTACTTTGCCAGTGCAGAAACAGCAATAGCAGAACTATCAGCAAAAGGTTCGTCTAAATAATCCAGCAATTCGGGAATAATTTCCATTACATTTTTTTCTGTAACAGGTATAGTATGGTGCTTCGTTCCAATATGCTTTGCTATTACTTCTGCGTCTTTGGATTCATCAAAAAAATCGTATCCTTCAAATTTTATGGTAAATGTATTGAGATCCTGTTTAAATTCCTTTGCTACAGCACTGATTATACTCGAGTCTATTCCGCTGCTTAAAAAAGTACCTAATGGGACATCTGAAATTAAGCGTTTTTTTACCGATTCAATAAAAAGCTCTTTATATTTTTTTTCTGTTTCGGCTTCGTTTAATAAGCCTCTAATATATTCATTAGGAATAGTATAGTATTGTTTAACTTCAAATCCATCTTCATTTATTAAAATATAATGACCGGGATTGAGCTTAAAAATATCATTATAGATGGTGTGTGGAGCCGGAATATAATTCAACTGCAAATATAAAGACAAGGCCGTTTGAGATATTCCAGGCTTGTGATTTAAAAACGGAAGAATACCTTTTATTTCTGAAGAGAATATGAGTTCTGAATCATTTTTATTAAACACCAACGGTTTTATTCCGAACCTGTCACGGGCAATCAAAACCTGCTTTTTCAGCTTGTCATATATGGCAAAAGCAAAATCACCATTAAGTTCATGAATAAAATCAATTCCAAAATAAATATATGCCTACAAAATGACTTCAGTGTCAGAAATTGTTCTAAAAGTATAAACTGTATCTTGAAGCTTTTGCTTTACCGCTTTAAAATTATAGATCTTAC
>CAZDUU010000598.1:0-1730 GCA_964508675.1 uncultured Bacteroidales bacterium
GATTTTAGTCATAAACACGCTCACCGCTTGTGGTGTTGATGTAATTAACATCGGCATGGCAACAACTCCGACAACAGAAATAGCCGTCACGGCAGAGCATGCAGACGGAGGAGTTATCATCACGGCAAGTCACAATCCTGCTCAATGGAACGCGTTGAAACTGCTGAACAACAAAGGAGAATTTCTTTCGGCAAAAGAAGGTCAAAAGATTTTAGAAATTGGCGAGAAAGCAGATTTTCACTATGCTGCCGTTGATAAGCTCGGAACAATCACTTCAAAAGATTACTTAAACTATCATATTGAGCAAATATTGAAACTTCCGCTTGTAAATGCTGAAGCCATCAAGAATAAAAATTTCCGTATTGTTCTTGATGGAATCAATTCAATTGGAGGCATTGCTATACCTGAATTACTAAAAAAACTTGGAGTTGAGCATATTGAAGTTTTAAATGCAAATGCCGACGGACACTTTGCTCACAATCCGGAACCACTTGATGAACATTTAAGCCAGATAAAGCAGGCAGTTGTAGAACAAAAAGCTCATCTTGGTATTGTCGTTGACCCGGATGTTGACAGACTTGCTTTTATTTGTGAGGATGGGAGTATGTTTGGCGAAGAATATACGCTCGTAGCCGTTGCTGATTATTTATTACAACATAAATCCGGAACTACCGTTTCAAATCTCAGTTCATCACGTGCATTGGATGACATCACTGCAAAACACGGTGGTCAGTGCTTCCATTCTGCCGTTGGTGAAGTAAACGTTGTGCAAATGATGAAAGAAAAACAGGCCGTAATCGGAGGCGAAGGCAATGGAGGAGTCATTTATCCCGATTTGCATTACGGCAGAGATGCTTTGGTCGGAGTTGCTTTATTTTTAAGTTATTTTGCCCCGAAAAACATGGCCATGTCGCAGTTAAAAGCTTCATTTCCTCAATATTTTATGGTAAAACATAAAATCAACATCAGCCTTGAAACTAATTTCTCGCAAATAAAAGAGAAGCTTGAAAAAGCGGTTTCTTACAAATCGAAATCTACGCTCGACGGGCTACGTCTCGACTTTGAAGAAGGCTGGGTACATATACGCCCCTCCAACACAGAACCTATCATCCGTTTATATTCAGAGGCTCCTACCCAGGAAAAAGCATGGGACTTTGTTAATACAATATTGAAACAAATATAATTACTGCTTATTTTTCTTAAATATATAACTAATTCCTTTTCCTACTAAATAAACTGTTTGCTTACTTTTAGAGAAATTACCAAAGTCGTAATTATCGTAGTTACTGCTTAAATGTCCTGACGATTGCTGAGGATAAATGATAAGACGACTAAAATTAAAAAAGTATTTTTCAAGCTTTGACGGAATACTTTCCAAATTTTCATTATAAGACAGACTTTGTTTTTTTGCTGAAACAAACACGATTAAATCGCTTGATTTTATGTGCTTCGATAAAACTAGAAAATCTTCCCAATCGTCAAAAAGAGCAAAATTCAGTTGCACCGCTATATTATTTGCTTTAACTCTTTGCATCATGGCTTCATTTGTTTTTACACTTCCAAAATGCATAATCGGAGCTGTCAGCTCATTAGATATTTTCAAGATTTTACTGAACCATAAATCAAACCCCGACTCCTTTTCAGCAAACGGAGGAGTCAATAATATTATTCTTTTTGTATTAGTCAAAGGCTTTTCCAAATGAATCAAAAAGATATTTTTGTCCATTCCG
>CAZDUU010000599.1:0-1726 GCA_964508675.1 uncultured Bacteroidales bacterium
ATTGAACATTTAGCCTATTTTCTTCCAGAGAACTTAAAGATTATTGGTAGTTTAACTCCAGAGATTCGAAACCGTGGAATTTTTGATGTGGCAGTGTATGGCTCAAGCCTTAAAGTCGAGGGTTTTTTTAGGTCTCCTAAAATTGAAACCACGGGAAATGTTGAAGTGGATTGGAATGGTGCTTTTATTACTGTAGGAATTTCGGATTTACGCGGAATAAAGGAGGCTATTAAACTTAACTGGAACGATAAGGAAATGGTGTGTGAACCCGGAGTGAAAATTGGACGTCTTATTAAATCTGGAGTTACAATTAATAGCCCATTGTTGAACAATCCAGATGTAGATGAATATTGTTTTGCTTTTAATATTGCATTAAACGGCTCCAAGAGTATTAGTTTTGTTCCGGTTGGCCGCGAAACGAATGTTCATATTGAGTCTCCTTGGGGGAATCCAAGTTTCGAAGGTGCTTTTTTACCAGCCGATAGGCGAATTACCGAGAAAGATTTTAGTGCTACTTGGAAAGTTTTAGAGTTGAACAGGAATTATCCTCAGAAATGGGTTGATGGTGATTACGATTTGGACGAATCAGCATTTGGCGTTGCTTTATTACTTCCTATTGAAACATACCAGATTACGGAGCGCTCAATGAAATATGCAATTTTATTTATTGCATTAACCTTTACTGTATTTTTCTTCGTTGAAGTGATGAGAAAACTAAGAGTTCACCCAATTCAGTATATTTTGGTGGGATTTGGATTAATCCTTTTCTATTTACTGTTACTGTCTTTGTCAGAACAAATGGGTTTTGGAATAGCTTATTTAATTGCAAGTTTTGGAATAGTAACAATGATAACCAGCTATGCATTTAGTATTTTTAAAAATAAACGACTAACCATTATTCTTGCTGCTATTTTGATTTTACTTTATGGGTTCTTGTACATTTTACTTCAAATGCAGGATTATGCTTTGTTAATGGGTAGTATAGGATTATTTATAATTCTTTCGGCAGTGATGTATTTGTCAAGGAAAATAAATTGGTATGCAATAGGAGCAGGGAAGAGTGAGGAGGAGGACCAATAATTTAAAATGCAGAATGAAATAAAAAGCCCCGGGTTTAACTCGGGGACTTTTTCATTTATCTTTGTACCGACTCCAAGCATTGGTGAAAGCATCACGCATTGAGTTTGCCGCTTTTTCGAATCCATTTCGAATGTCATACCATGAGTCGTTATTTGCATTGCAGAGTTCATCGAACTTGCCTTTTAGTTTTTCACCCTCAACTTTCAACTGCTGTATATTTTCTTCCATCGTGTCGGAAAATTCTTTGCTTACAGTTTTGGCTTTGTCCTCTAGCGTATGTAGGCTTGCAAACATATCGTCAAGCGTTTTATTTGCCTTATCCTGGTAGTTTTTTCTGTTCTGTTCCATATTCCAATTATTAAATGTTTTCTGCAATTTATGGATTTTATAATAAAAAATGGCTACCGATTAAGATTTCGATAGCCATTGGGTTGGTATAACTTTAGAATTATTTCTTTGTTTGCCTTTCTAATTCCTGTATTCTAGCAAAATACATCGCAAATGAGCGGTACAGGAAGTGAGTCCATTTGCCGAAAGGCACAATAATTATAGCCCATTGCACCAGCACCATAAGATGCACCATAAATAGCCAGAAGTTGTTTTCGAGGATATTTATATCGATGAAAAACCTTACTGCAAAAGCAGT
>CAZDUU010000600.1:0-1723 GCA_964508675.1 uncultured Bacteroidales bacterium
TTTTATTCGTTACGGAAAACCTTGATTTTATAACCCGGTCTTGTAAAAAACAGGGAAATGATAAACAACGAATTAAATATTATCCCCACTGACTCGTACTGGTTAATAAATTTAGTGGTTGCTCTCATTATCAGCACTTTTTTAATGCCTTTCATTATTAAATTAAATATCTGGCTCAATTGTTTCGACACCCCCGACCAGAGAAAAATTCATAAGAACCGTACTGCAACTATGGGTGGCCTGGGAATATATATTTCACTGCTCTTAACCTACCTGATACTCGGAAAATTCCATGTTCCGGCTTATTTCTGGTATTCTATCAGCATCTTGGTTATTACCGGCATTCTCGACGATATTTACGGTTTACGCTGGTTTGTAAAATTATCATTCCAGGCTATTGCCGCCCTCATTTTTATTTTAATGGGATTCAACTATGAAGTTCTTTTCCAGCAGATAGGTTTTGATTTTATCCCGACGTTTATACAACCGGTTTTATTAGTTATCTTTATCATACTTTATATTAATGCATTCAACCTGATTGACGGAATGGACGGACTTGCAGGAGGACTTGCATTAATCAACTTTCTGGTTTTCGGACTTCTTAATTATCATTTCGGCAATTATGCCCTGGCATGGATGTGTGTAGTGCTTACAGGCGGAATAATTGGGTTCCTCATTTTTAATACTCATCCGGCTAAAATCTTTATGGGCGATACCGGTTCCCTGACTCTGGGTTTTCTTTTAATATTGGTAGCATTCAACACCTACCAGTTTCATTATCATATTGAAGAACTAAGCATTCACGAAAAACAATTGTTCATCTGGGTTATTATCAGCATTCTTCTTCTTCCTTTTGCCGATGCAGTAAGGGTTTTCTTTACCCGCGTCATAAAGAAAAAAGCTCCTTATCTGCCCGGTAAAGATCATATCCACCATTTACTCATGAACTCTGGTTTTGGACAAAAAGAAACTGTTTTTATTCTATACAGTGTCAATATTTTATTCGTAATAACAGGACTCATTATTTATTTAAATAAACCCATATCATTAATCATCAGTGTTTTACTTTTAAAAATGTAGCATTATGAAAAACGTACAAGTGGAATTTTTCGACATAAATAATCGTAAGCACACCATTACGATTGATGAAAAGCAAACAGAAATGCTTTTTAACGAAGGTATTAAAATAGACGCTTCGGATATACTTGGAATATTCTATGTATGCGAAAGCGATTTTGTTTTGAAACCGTCAGAAAATGAAAAAAGCTCTCTGATTTCGTGCAAAGTATATGATGAATCAGGAAATGAATTAGAAAAACTGAAAGAAGACAAAAAAGAAGAATTCAGCACTCAGGCTGAGCAAATCAGACAATTTTTCAGTGATTTTTCTTTTAATAGTATTCACTCTGTAAAACCACAAGCCGTATGATACACTCCATCTTCGATACTATCTTCAGCGCAGGAACAGCATTCGGAATCTTTTTCATCGTATTAGGGCTTGTTGTTTTTTTGAAAACTATTGAAAAAATTGCTACATTGTGGTTTCAAAACAGACAGAAGTCAGCAAAAAAAGCTCACATTAATGAATGAAAAGGAAATCATAGAAAAATGTTTAAAAAACGACAGGGCTTCGCAAAAGCTACTGTACAACAGTTATGCGCCTAAAATGTATGCTGTTTGTATGCGTTATGCCAGCAAAAGAGTTGCTGCTGACGATATTTTG
>CAZDUU010000601.1:0-1717 GCA_964508675.1 uncultured Bacteroidales bacterium
ATGGATATCCCACAGATAATTCAGGAAATGGCGACGGTTTTGCTTTTGATTGCCGTGCTCTGCCCAATCCCGGGAAGATTGAAAACCTGAAACATTTAACCGGGAAAGATAAAGCTGTAAAAGACTACATGGAGCAATTCTCTGAAGTGAAAACTTTTTTGGAGTCCGCCCAAAAACTGGTGGATGCAAGTGTAAAAAAATATATTCAGCGCGATTTCGAACATTTAATGGTCAATTTTGGATGTACCGGCGGACAGCACCGATCTGTTTACAATGCTGAGAGTCTGGCTCATTATTTATCCGAAAAATATGATATCAAGATTGAACTTATTCATACTAACGAACAAAACTGGGTATTAAAATAATATGGCAAAAGCAATTATTTTCGCAGCAGGACTTGGAACACGGCTCAAACCGATAACAGACACTATTCCCAAAGCATTGGTCGAAGTTGCCAACAAAAGCCTTTTGGAACATGCCGTTGCTCACCTATGTTCTTACGGGATAAAGGATATTGTAGTAAATGTTCACCATCACGCCCAAAAAGTCATTGATAAAACCAAGGAACTTGCAAAAGCTTATCAATGCCAAATTACCATTTCCGACGAAAGCGACAAAGTACTGGAAACCGGTGGCGGACTTAAGAAAGCTGCCTACCTGCTACAGGATGAACCCTATTTTATTGCTTATAATGTTGATATATTAAGCAATCTGAACATTTCTTCTCTTATTGATTTTCACCTTGAAAATCAAAACCTTTCGTCTCTGGTAGTACGTAGTCGGAAGACCAACCGCTATTTTCTCTTCAACGAAAGAATGGATCTGTGCGGCTGGAAAAACATGGCCAACAACGAAATCAAACTCTCCTCATCAAAAATCCAGCGACTCATTCCCTATGCATTCAGCGGAATACAGGTAATCAGTGCCGATATGCTCTCGTTACTGCAACATTGGGGCGAAGTTTTTTCTATCACCGATGCTTATATTAAATTATGTGCTTTTTATAAAATTCAGGGCTACGTTGACAAAGATTCCTTCTGGATGGACATCGGCACACCCGAAAAACTTCAGGAAGCAAACCGGATTAAATTAATGTAATAATTTAGAAACTTGAAAATATGGAAACTCGCAAATTACTCTTATGTTCTTTGCGGTTAAAATTTCTGAATTCTTTTTTTTGTACATTTGATAAAAAAATTTAAACAATGAAAGTATTTAACCTTTTCATTTTAGCAGCAAGCACAGTCATTCTTTTTTCGTGCAATTTCAATAAATCAACTTCTATAAACAGCACCTTGAATCTCAAAACTCAGGGTGATGGCATTTCGTGCGAAAAGATTTTGCTGACCGACGGCAATGACCATGAGTTAAACTCTACCACTTTTATTTACGGGCAGGAAATAAACCTCAATTTCCAGAATATTACCGGATTTGTTGAAGACAACAACCTCACTTATCCTGGAATGAGACTGATGGTGCTTTCGTCGAAAAAAGATACAGCCCTATATTCAGAAGACCTTTATGCTGACGATGAAAACGGGTTCGACATGAAACCATTAAAACTGGTAGCCAATATGACCCTTGCTACGCCTATGCATTCAGGCGAAAAATACACTGCTTACATCCTAATCTGGGATAAAAAAGGGAAAGGAACCTTTAAAGTTGAATTCAGTTTCAATATCGTTTCCAACCCAAAAATTACTGTAAAAACGAAAAA
>CAZDUU010000602.1:0-1713 GCA_964508675.1 uncultured Bacteroidales bacterium
CACCTAACACAGCATTTGAAGAAATATAGCTAAATGCACCCACATATACGCTTTTGCTTATTTGTGCGCTTGTATGAATAAATGATGGATATTCTATACCACTTGGATGATGTTCCATTTCTTTTTGACAGATTTCGAGCAACTGTGCAAAAGCTTTATATGCATTTTCGACTTTTATTAATGTTGCCTGAACACTTGAGGATGGTGTAAAGTCATTGTTAATTAAAACAATACTTGATTGTGTTGTATATAAATATTTTTCGTAAAGCAAATTGGCCAAAAATGAAAGACAACCTGCTTTCCCTTCTTCGATTTTTGCGACAGCATTAACCTCAACATTTTCGTTTCCAATAATGCTTCCCTGGATTAAGTCAGCGATTTGTTTTGCGGTGAGATTCATTAATTTTTTTTGGCAAAGTTAGTACATAATTTTAACATTTAAAAGCTAAACCTCTTTACATTCAGGAATAAAGCATAAGAAATATTTCACAACATTTTTTGATAAAACGTCAATGTTTAGAATATCTGATGCTTCTGAAACATCAAGCGTTTTGCCGTTTTTAAACAAGATATTTATTTTATTGTCTTTGATACTGTATGCATGATTTTCTGCAAAGTCAGAAAAAACAAGATATTCAGATTCTTCTTCGCTTATCTGAAGCAATGATTGTGCTTTTTTACGATATTCGATTATTTTTTCCGAATCATGAGGTTGTCTTTGAATTTCAACTTTAAAAAGTTTTCGTTCAATGAATCTTTTAGAAAGTAACGCCAACACTTTATCATCGCTTTCAGACCAATTTTTTATCCAGACCCAGACTTCTGCATCGTCTAATAAAGAAAAATTATCAAGATACTGAGAGTCAACTATTAAATCATTATAAGTTATTTTTGCTTTCCAGATAGTTTGTAAACGAGTAGGTAAATTTATTTTATTTTGTTCGTGTAAAAATTGAACGCGTTTAAAAATGGATAGCAGCATAAGCTCAGATGCGAGTACCGTTTTATTAAGATAAACCTGCCAATACATTAATCGGCGTGCAATAAGGAATTTTTCGATTGAATATATTCCTTTTTCTTCCACAGCCAGACTGTCATTAGTAACGGTGAGCATCTTTATAATGCGTTCAGTACCTATAACTCCCTCAGATACCCCTGTAAAAAAACTGTCTCTTTTCAAATAATCCAGCCTGTCCATATCAAGCTGGCTTGATATCAGCTGATGCAAGAAGCGTTTAAGATAGAGATTCTTAATTATGTCTATAGCTTTATCTAAACCTCCATTATACAAGCGATTTAAATGTGTCATATATGCATAAGTTATCTGCTCATGACTTATGTCTTTTAATAAGACCCTTTCAAGTGTATGTGAGAAAGGGCCATGTCCAATATCATGCAATAAAATGGCAAGTAAAACGGCTTCTGATTCATTGTCGGTAATGTCAATCCCTTTTGAGCGTAACACATCTATTGCCTGATGTGTGAGAAAGCAGGCTCCTAATGAATGCTGAAATCGGGTATGCATAGCTCCCGGGTACACATAATGTGCAAGTCCCAATTGTTTAATATTTCTTAGTCTTTGAAACCAGGGATGGTTAACTATTTCACTTCCAATTCCGGCCGGCATCTGGATAAAACCGTGAACAGGGTCATTAACAATTTTGATTTTTGTCATTTTGGAATTTATATAATGATACAAATTTGAGTATTTTT
>CAZDUU010000603.1:0-1706 GCA_964508675.1 uncultured Bacteroidales bacterium
TTTCGCGAAATTACGAACATTACAGTGATTACCAATCCAAAGCTTCAGGGTTATGATGTGGTTATTCCTGTTTACCACAAATCAATTCCGCTTGCATATGTTCTTTTAGGCGATATTGAAGAAGAAAGAGATGGCATAAGCCCCATTATCAAGCATCTGAATTTTTTTCAGACCCTCACCAATATATTGGTTGTAGCCATTGAAAACAAAAGATTATATAGCGAGAATATACAGCAGGAAAGTATTAAAAAAGAATTAGATCTTGCACGTCAGATGCAAAGTATGCTGATTCCAAACCCCGAAAGCCTGCCCAAAAATACTCAATTGTTTGTAACTTCATACTACCAGCCACATTATGAGGTGGGTGGCGATTATTATGATTTTTTCTACCTTAATAATGACGAAGTAGGATTTTGTATTGCCGATGTCTCAGGAAAAGGTATATCAGCCGCTTTATTGATGTCAAATTTTCAGGCATCGCTAAGAGCCTTGTTTACGCCTGAAATTGAGTTAAGCAATTTAATTTGCAGACTAAACGGAATTATTAATAATAATACAAAGGGAGAAAAATTTATTACAGCGTTTATTGGAAAATATAATCTAAAAAGCAGAAAATTAAGCTTCGTAAACGCAGGACATAACCCACCGTTGATTTACAAAAATGATAATCAGTATGAATATTTAAAAACGGGTTGCGCTGGTTTAGGAATGTTGCCGGTAATTCCAAAGATAAATATCGGGGAAGTATTGATGGATAATAAAACCAGACTGATTTGTTATACGGATGGTCTTGTAGAAATGGAAAATGAAATTCATGAAGAATTTGGAACCAGAGAGATGGAAATATTAGTCGCAAACGAAGAAAACCTGGAAATGTTTGTATGGAAAATAATACAAAGAGTCAATGTGTTTAGGGGAAAAGTTCCGTTTTTTGACGATATTTCATTACTTTGTATTGATTTCAAATAAAAGTATTTGTTTGTTTTTTTAAAGTTTAATATATTTGTTAAAAAAAAATATGGAAAATAAAGATAAACCAACAATAAAAGAACCTTGGGAAGTTCCTTCAATTTTGGAACTTTCGGTTAAAGAATCATTAACTGGGGGCTATACTTTTGATGATGGGGATCAAGCTCCTTCTTTAAGTGCATAATTAATTTCTAATTTATGAGAACATTTGTATTTGTTTTAAGTGCATTACTTTTTTCTTTTACTTTAACTGCACAGCATAATGACCTTTTGTGGGTAAATCAGATATCGGGTGCTGGTAATAGTACTCCAACGGCAGTTGTAGAAGACGCAAGCAGTAATGTTTATGTGGTAGGGAATTATACCCAGACTATTTCACAAAGTACTTATTCTTTTACTGCCATAGGTGGTCAGGATGTTTATGTCGGAAAATATAATAACCAGGGTCAGGTTCAATGGCTAATTTCCATCGGAGGTTCCTCTGCTGAAAATGCTTATGGAATAGCATTAAGTTCAGATGGAAATTATGTGTATATTGGCGGACAGTTCCAAAGCAATAATTGTAATTTTGGTGGAACTACGCTGGCTACATCCGGGTTAAACGACGTTTTTCTTGCTAAATATGACGCTTCAAATGGTAGCCTTGTTTGGGCAATTAAATCAGCTTATGGAGCAAACCAGCAACTAGTTGGGGCTATAAGTGTAGATAATCAGGGTAATGTTGTCCAGTTGGGTAA
>CAZDUU010000604.1:0-1703 GCA_964508675.1 uncultured Bacteroidales bacterium
ACTCTTCAACTTCCTGAATTAATACACATGCTTTATGAGCTATTTCATTGGTTAAAGTTTCAACATAATATGAGGCAGCCCATGGATCAACAGAGCGGCAAATATGAGTTTCTGCCTGCAAATAAATCTGGGTATTGCGTGCAATACGTGCTGAAAAATCAGTCGGTAAAGCAATTGCTTCGTCCAAAGCATTGGTATGCAGTGACTGGGTATGACCCAATGCTGCACCTAAAGCTTCTATACAGGTTCTTGCAACATTATTGAACGGATCCTGTTCTGTTAAGCTCCATCCTGAAGTCTGGCAGTGAGTACGAAGAGCCAGTGACTTCGGATTTTTGGGATTGAATTGTTTTACCATCTTAGCCCAAAGCATACGAGCAGCACGCATTTTCGCAATTTCCATAAAGTGGTTCATCCCTACTCCCCAGAAAAATGATAAGCGTGGTGCAAAATCGTCAATGTTCATACCAGCTCTAATCCCGGTACGCAAATATTCCAAACCGTCAGCCAGAGTATAAGCGAGTTCAATATCGGCAGTAGCACCGGCTTCCTGCATATGGTAACCGGAAATGCTTATACTATTGAACTTAGGCATATTTTGCGATGTATATTTGAAAATATCGGCAATAATGCGCATGGATGGTTCAGGAGGATAAATATAGGTATTTCGAACCATGAATTCTTTCAGAATATCGTTCTGAATGGTTCCACTGAGTTCTTCTAATTTAGCACCCTGTTCCAATGCTGTTACAATGTAAAAAGCCATAATTGGAATTACAGCTCCGTTCATTGTCATAGAAACAGACATTTTATTTAATGGAATCTGATCGAAAAGAACTTTCATGTCAAGAACAGAATCAATAGCAACTCCGGCCTTTCCTACGTCACCAACAACGCGTTCATGGTCGCTGTCGTAACCACGGTGTGTAGCCAAGTCAAAAGCAACGGAAAGTCCCATCTGACCGGCAGCCAAATTACGGCGATAGAAAGCATTTGATTCTTCAGCAGTAGAGAAACCAGCGTATTGACGGATAGTCCATGGTTTCATTACATACATTGTAGAATAAGGGCCGCGTAAAAACGGAGGTAATCCGGCAGCATAGTCCAGATGTTCAAATTCTTCAATGTCTTTTGCCGTAAATAAGTTCTTAATATCAATATTTTCGGATGTTTGCCATGCATTTTCAACAGTTTTAACTTTTTTCTCTTCTGTTGAGTTATTTATATTTACTTTTTTAAAATTCGGTTTCATAATTCACGGATTTTTAGCAACAACTTTTTGATTTAACAAGACTTTGAAATAACTTCAAAGTTTCGAACAAATTGGATTTTACATGTATAAAATGCTGTAATCCCAATGCTTTGAAGTTATCAATATGATCTTTGGGGAATCCTGCCAAAACCAAATTTGTATTATTTTTCAATGCTTCTACAATTGCAGGTACAATTTCAGGATATTCATCATCACTGGAGCAAATAACAACAAAATCAGAATTGGCTTTTTTTGCAGCGTCAATACCTTCCTGAACATTTGCAAATCCAGGATTGTCTATTACTTCAAAACCGGCACAACCAAAGAAATTTGTACTAAAATTAGCACGGGCTTTACGCATTGCCAGATTTCCATAGGTAAATAAAAATACTTTCGGTCGGCAGCAAAGTTTTTCGATTTCCAACCTTAATTCTTCAAAAGCCTGTGCACC
>CAZDUU010000605.1:0-1701 GCA_964508675.1 uncultured Bacteroidales bacterium
ATACTCCTGTCTGTTTTAAAAACATTGCTTATATACGTATCGGAAGCTATAAGAAACTATTAAGTGAGCATCCGGAAAGGGAAAGAGTAATTTGGAATAAATCGCAGATTTCAACATTTGAAATGCAAAATGCAGTTGAACATATTTCAGATCAGGATGTATTACAATTATTAGACTATCCTGCTTTTTTTGAAATGATGAAATATCCTTTACCAGAGAACAAGAATGCTATTTTAGACAAACTATCTCAAAATAAGCTGGTTAAATGTGTTAATAAAAAATATCACATAACAAATCTTGGAGCAATTCTCTTTGCTAAGAATATTGATAAATTTGATCGAATTAGTCGTAAATCTATCAGAGTAATAATTTATGATGGAAAAAACCGAATAAAAACAAAAAAAGAACAAGCTGGTGGAAAAGGTTATGCTTCAGGATTTGAAGGGCTTATTAAATATATTAACGATATTCTACCTGCTACAGAAACAATTATTAATGGATTAAGAAAAGAAATTCCTGCATATCCTCCTATCGCTATTAGAGAATTAATTGCAAATGCACTTATACATCAAAATTTTCACATAGGTGGTTCTTCACCAATGATTGAAATTTTCGATGATCGTATTGAAATAACAAATCCTGGTAAGCCTCTAATAGACCCACTACGTTTCGTGGATCACAGCCCTGAAAGCCGAAATGAAGTTTTAGCTCGTTTTATGAGACAACTGAATATCTGCGAAGAACGTGGAAGTGGTATTGATAAAGTAATTTTTGAATGTGAATACTACCAGTTACCTGCACCAGAATTTATTGTAGGTGAAAATTACACTAGAATAATAATGTATGGTCATAAATCCTTAAAAAAAATGGACAAACAAGATAAAATCAGGGCTTGCTACTTACACTCCTGCTTAAAATATGTATCCGGCGAATACATGACAAACCAGTCTCTTCGACAAAGATTCGGTATTGAGGAACATAATTATGCAACTGCTTCCCGCATTATTTCAGATACAATTGACTCCGGTTTGTTGAAAGATTATGATCCTGAAAATAAATCAAGGAAATATGCAAAATATCTTCCATTTTGGGTATAAATTTTTATGTGATGGTTATGTGATGATATCGTTTTTTGTAAATCATAAATCATTGATAAACAACAATATTTCATGTGACGGATATGTGATTTTTAATAAAAAGACAGATTATGAGCAGTAATATAGGTGGTGTAATAAAATCAATCAGGGATATTTTCAGGAAAGATCCGGGTTTGAGTGGCGATGCACAACGCATTGAACAATTAGGGTGGATGGTTTTCTTAAAACTTTTCGACGATAAAGACAAGGAAAAAGAAATACTCGACAAAAATTACAAATCACCCATTCCTGCTTCATTTCAATACCGCAGCTGGGCCGAAAACGACGAAGGCATGACCGGTGATGAACTGATAAATTTTGTAAACAATCATTTATTCCCCGAATTAAAAAACCTGAAAGTAAGTGCCGACAATAAACTCGGTATCATTATTAGACAGATTTTCGATGGAACCAACAACTACATGAAAAGCGGAACTACGTTCCGTCAGGCCCTCAATAAGCTTAACGAAATTGACTTTAACAGCAGCAAAGAACACCATATTTTCAACACTATTTACGAAGAAATTTTACAGGGACTGGCTGCCAAAAAAGACACCGGCGAATT
>CAZDUU010000606.1:0-1699 GCA_964508675.1 uncultured Bacteroidales bacterium
CCCATATGGCATTTACCAGATTGTATAATGACATTAAAACCATAGACACAATTAACGGCCCTGAAAGTTTTATTATGGCTCTTTTAGGGTCACCGGTGATCAGGGCAACGCCTTCTGTTTTTTCCCCACTGTTTTCATCTGTATTTTTCTCTTCTTTTCTTTCAGAAGATTCATTGATAGATGATGATTTCTTATCCTTTGATAATGATGTTTCATCATCTGATAATGGTAATTTATCCTTTTTCACTATTTTTCACTCTCTTTAAATCGATTTTTACTTATTTCAAGGCTATTTTCTGCCAGTCTCCTCATTCCTTCTATCATCTGGGTGCGTTCTTCCTGTGAAAATCCTTTAAAGATACTATTCTCCCATTTTCTCTCAGCAAGGAGAATTTTAGGTATTATTTCTTCTCCGCTCTTGTTTAAATAAAGCAGGTATCTTCTACGGTTTTCAGGATCCTGAATCCTCCGTACCAGTGCTTTATCCTCTAATTTTTGGATTGCACGCGCGATGGTTCCTTTATCAATGTGAAACATTTTTGCCAGGTCGTCTTGGGTAGTTCCTGGTTGATGTGAGAGGGCTATGAGACATGGAACCTGTCCTTCAGTGAGGTTCATATGTTTCAATTCCCTATTCATGAAGATGAAATGGTTTCGGAGTATTATCGACGCCAAACCTTTAAATGGAATGTTTAATGACATAGTTTTTCACTTTAAAAGCTTTTTAATTATTTAATATGAGATCTAATTTAAATCCATAAGATAAAATAAATCAAAAACCGAAGTGTTCAAGTTATTATTATTTTAGATCTTTTCCCTTATAAATATGTTGTTTATGCAACAATTGTCAGAACAACTAAAAATCCTTTATTAACCATATAGTATAATGGCAACATCCATGTCACGGTAAAAGTATATTGTTTAAATAATAGACTATAGCATCACGAAGTTCTTGGAGGAATACAAATTGAGCGATGAAGAGCGTAATATCCACGATTTTGATATTGCATTAATTTGCGAATATTTTTCCAGTATGGATCGTCAAGGCCCAGGAAGCCAGGAAGCAACAATAAAAGCATTGAGCTTTATTGATAATATACACGAAAAATCAAACATTGTTGATCTTGGTTGTGGTACTGGAGCTCAAACTATAGTTTTGGCTCAAAACACTCCAGGTAATATTACAGCCATTGATTTATTCCCTGGTTTTATCGACAAATTAAATGACAATGCACAAAAATTGAATCTTCAAAGCAGAGTTAAAGGCGTTATTGGTTCAATGGATAAACTTGATTTTGGGTTAAATGAATTAGACCTTATTTGGAGTGAAGGAGCAATATATAATATTGGATTTGAAAAAGGTATGAATTATTGGAATAAGTTTTTGAAAAAAGGTGGCTATGTTGCTGTTACTGAGGCATCATGGTTTACAGAAGAACGGCCAAAAGAAATATTTGATTTTTGGAATGAAGCATATCCTGAAATAGACACCATTCCAAATAAAATTGCTCAAATGCAAAAAGCAGGCTATGTTGTTATGGCATCATTCATATTGCCTGAAACTTGCTGGATTGATAACTTTTTTGTTCCGGAAATAACAGCACAAAAAATATTTTTGGATAAATATAAAGGTAATAAATCTGCCGAAGAATTCGTAAAATACGAAAAGCATGGAGCTGAACTTTATAATAAGTATAAA
>CAZDUU010000607.1:0-1696 GCA_964508675.1 uncultured Bacteroidales bacterium
CATTTCCTGATAATGTTGTTGTCTGACCCTGGCAAATGGTATTATTTCCGGTTATCGTTATTGTAGGAGGCGTATAAACAATTACAGTGACTTGTGAAGTGGCTGTACATCCAACTGCATCAGTACCGGTAACATGATAAGTTGTGGTTGTAGCAGGGGTAACAGTTTGTGGATTTCCTGTGCCAATGTCCCAAATATAATTGATACCTCCCGATGCAGTTAAAGTAGAGCTTGCACCGGGGCAGAGTGATGAAGGTGAAGCACTAGAACTGACAATGATTTGTGGTGGTTGAGTAATTGTTACGGAAGCTGTTGAACTGCACTGATTGCCATCCTTAACAGTTACTATATAGGAATTGGCCCCTAAATTTGAAGCGGTAGCACTTGTTTGAAGCGGGTTGGTGCTCCATGAATAAGTGTATCCATTTGTTCCTCCCGTGGCGGTCACTGTTGCTGTTCCATCAGTCCAGCCAAAGCATGAAGCATTGGTTTGAGCTAAACTCAACTGAATTTGGGGAGGCTGAGTGATTGTAACTGGGGCAGTATTATTACACCCACTGGTTTCAGAAACAGTAACTGCATATTGACCGGGTGGCAAATTACTTACAGCTGATGTATTTTGAGGTGGGGACGTGTTCCATGAGTAAGTATAACTTCCACTTCCGCCCGAAGCTGTTACTGAGGCAGATCCGTTTTGCCCGTAGCAAAGTGGGTTTGAAGATGTGGCTGTCAAATTAAGCCCATAAACAGTAACATGGTGAGAAATGTTTTTTTGGCACGTTGTGCCTACATTTACCGTCAACGTGACTGTATAATCACCCGGAGCAGAATAGGTGTGATTGGGATTTTGAGATGTTGAAGTTTGCCCGTCACCAAAATTCCATGACCATCCAGAGATAGATCCCCCTGTTATTGCAGACGCATCAGAAAAATTAGCTGTTAAACAGTTAGTTGTAGAATTAAATTCAGGTGTTAAATGGACAACTTCAACAGGAAATAGATAATAAAATCCACATAACCCTGCTGAGGTAGGAGATTCAATGTAAACACTTAAGTTTTGTCCATCATAATTTTGAGGATTAATATTGATTGATGAAGTAGTTTCGCCGGTTGACCAATGGAATGTCATTCCCGGGTCGATATCAGAGACTGTTAAATTGGCTGATGTTACATCGTCACAATATATGTTTGGAGTAGAACTGAATGAGGACGGACATATAAAATCAATATAACCATAACCGAAATGCCCTCCTTGAGCACAATCTGCACTGGTAACTACAATTGTTAATGTTTGTCCGACATAGGCTCCAAGGTTAATACCGACTGTAGTCCATGATTTATAATAGATATCAGTGTTAACAGGCCCCTGAAATCCCGGAATAGAGCCTCCAGCAATATAATGTTGATAGCTACAAGGTATTACCTGTGTTCCTCCATAATATATTTTAATTTCAAAATAAGGTTGTTCAGAAACATCATGTCCCGGGTCCTCGAATACTACAGCATATTTATAAATAAAATTTGTATCTGTCGGCCCAACTGTAAAAGTATAAATGAGTTGTTCTGCTTCAGCATTAATATCGTTATTCCCCAGCATTACAGAAAATCCTCCTCCATTTGGTGCAGGTAATGGAAATCCTCCATATGGATCGGTTCCGCTATTTACTATTGTAAACCTTCCTGCTACAATCCCATT
>CAZDUU010000608.1:0-1695 GCA_964508675.1 uncultured Bacteroidales bacterium
TGTAAAAGAAGTTGCAAACTGTCTCCCGATATTCAGGTCGGTCATATCCACATAAAAATAACTCTTTTCGCGCGATGAAAGACCAACATATATATAATTGGTAACAGCATTGGCCCCTTCGTCATTATATCCTCCCGATGATGTTTTAAAAGCGCGTTCCGAGTATGTATAATATTGTTTCCACTCGTTTGTATTGAACGAATTTGGCTTAACATAACAATTGTATCTTTCAAAACCGAAACGTATCGTTTTTTCAACTGGTGTCATAATATCATAATCGCGATATTTCACTTCTTTGTATCCGCCTCCGATACTTTTTTCACTGATCGTTACACTTGTATTAATGTTCTTTCTTTTATCAGACAAAACATATTCACCGCCAACTGCCCATTTATGCGCTTTGGTTCCATCGTTAATAAAAGCTTTTCCATCTAAAAGAGGTTTTAAAATATCGGCATTTACATAAACTTTATCGGTCACTTTGCAGTTAGCGTTTGCTCCGAAATACAGCCCAAACATAGGACCGATATCTGCAGACAAAACATCAAGGTTTACCGACAACCTGGGAGGGGTGTAATAATTAATTTTTGCTTCAGGCCACTGACTGCTTGAAATTTGAGACTGTGCACAATATCTGGCAAACATTGCCAGCATTAATAATGAAATTCTAATTCTTTTACTCATAATCATTTTTAATTTTATTTGGTTCATTTTAATATCCCTCAACAGAAATGCTTTTGGAGCGAGCTGTAATATTTAAACCGACTCCCACATTTGCAAAATATACTGTTTTACCAGTTATAATGCCTATGGTGTTTGTCCCTGACAAAACGCCTACTTCGCATTTAAGACTTGCACCTGCCATGCGTTTGCTGTATAAGCTGGTACCAAAGCGAACACCCACATTCCGGGTATTGAAATTATCCTTTTTACTCACTGCATCAATCAATTTGGGGCTTGGTTCTCCTTCGGTATTCGTATAAGCTTCTGCACCGATATTATCATCGGCTAAATAAAAGAGATCGAGATAGGCAACCCTCAGCCTCACCGCTGAACGCTTTTTCCCTTCTGCCTCAATCTTATATTTTAAATATTTTGCCCAGAATAATCCGATAAAAACATTTGTGTTGCTGTAATTTGTAAAATACTTTACATTTTTTTCTATTGAATTATACATCCATAGCTCCAGGCAGGATGATGTCTTTCTTATTCCACCTCTTAATCCTGTCATTCTTACTGCCTTGACGTCAACTGTTCCCACTTTTTCGTAACCAAAACCAAAATATCCCAAATCGAATTTAACATGATGGTTTACCACTTTTTCTTTAAGCCCGATGCCCATCCATGATTCTATACAACGGTAGGGAGTTTTAATGTTTTTCATTTCTCCGGTAACTTCAAGCGGAAAAAACGAGGAAGGTCGTTGTAAAGAAAATTCACCCAGTATTTTTTTGTATGAGAAATGGATATCATTTTCCTCTGTTGTTAACTGAACAGGGAAATTGGTCCCTCCGTATTTGTATGAAAAGGTCAGTGAGTTGAATTTAACCGGCCCATATTCATAATCACCATTTTGACCCTGCATTAAATTTACACAACACAGCATCAAAAATATTCCAATGTAAAATCGCGTCATTGCAGCTACAATTCTGCGCAAATAACGCAATAATCTACTACTTAAATCTCTTAGTTTTT
>CAZDUU010000609.1:0-1675 GCA_964508675.1 uncultured Bacteroidales bacterium
AAAACGATGAGATGCTTTTTGAAAAAGTTTTGAGAGAATCGCAAAAATGGGCAGGTAAAGAAAAAATGATGTATGTGGTTGGTGCAACCAAAGCTGAAATGTTAGGCCAAATAAGAAAAATCATACCCCAGCATTTTTTGTTA
Source organism: uncultured Bacteroidales bacterium (assembly GCA_964508675.1). GTDB lineage: Bacteria > Bacteroidota > Bacteroidia > Bacteroidales > GWA2-32-17 > Ch61. Next base: position 144 of record CAZDUU010000609.1, read on the forward strand.
GTCCCCGGTGTAGGAGCACAAGGTGGCAGTTTACAGGAAGTTGCTAAATATGGAATGACAGATGATTGTGGTTTGATTGTAAATTCTTCAAGAGCAATTATTTATGCAAGTTGCGATATTGACTTTGACAAAAAAGCAGCATCAGAAGCGAAACTTGTTCAACAGGAAATGCGTAGACTCCTTTTGGAAAAAGGTGTCATCTAATAAATAATTCATGTACGAAGATTTTCTCCAGTTTTTATGGCAATACAGGCTTTTTGAAGAAGGGAAACTGCTTTCTGAAAACGGAGAAAATATCAAAATTATCAATGTAGGTACAAAGAATTCCGATGCCGGTCCCGATTTTTTTAACGCCCGAATTGTTTATAATGATGTAGAATGGGCAGGGAATATCGAGATTCACAGAGCTGCCTCTGATTGGAATAAACATAAACATCACCAGGATAGCACATACGACAACGTTATTCTTCATGTAGTATGGGAACATGATACGGAAGTATTTACTTCAAAAAACAGAAAAGTTCTGACAGTAACCCTTCCGGTTTTAAGTAAAACCAATGAGGAATATCTTGATTTATATGAAAATCATAAGTTTATAGCCTGCAGCCAGAAACTGGAAGGAATTAACATCCCAATAACAACTTATTTAACTCCATTAGCTGTTGCCCGTCTGGAGAAAAAATCTTCTTTTATTTTATTTGAATTAAAAGATTGTGATTATCAATGGGATGAAACGTGGTATAGGATTCTGGCATATAGTTTTGGCTTAAAAGCAAACTCACAGGCTTTTTTGATGCTGGCTAAGTCAATCCCGTTGAGTATAATTCAAAAAAATGCAGGCAATTTATTGACAATAGAAGCTTTGTGTTTTGGACAATCCGGATTATTACCCGAGGAATCGAATGAAAATTATGTCAACTCACTTATAAAAGAATACAATTACTTAAAAGTTAAGTACGAGCTTAAACCATTAAATTCAACAGTGTGGAAATTTTCGAAAATACATCCCCCTTCTTTCCCGACATTACGTATTGCACAATGGGCTGCGTTTCTGAATAAATATGCTTCGTCAATTGTTGATTTTGTAAAAATTCAACCCTTAAAAAACCTGATTAAAAAGTTTGATGTTCAGGTATCTGATTATTGGGAAGCCCACTACTATTTTAATAAAAAAACGCCATTGACTAAAAGTAAGCTGGGCAAGAGTTTTATTAATATCATTCTAATAAACAGCTTGCTCCCTTATATATTTGTTTACAGCAAAGAACGTATGAACAATGAGCTTAATGAGTGGGTACTCGATATGCTTGAAGAAATGTCATCAGAAAAGAATCATATTATTAAAGAATGGATAAACATTGGTATTGAACCGCAAAATGCATTTCAATCGCAGGCTTTACTTCATTTATATGAAAATTTTTGTAAACCGAGGTTTTGTCTTCGTTGCAACATCGGGACACATATTCTTTTACAAACAAAATCTTTATTTTAAACTATGAATTTTAACCGGTTGCTTAAGTGGATTCTGTTGG
>CAZDUU010000610.1:0-1673 GCA_964508675.1 uncultured Bacteroidales bacterium
AAATATACAAAGAAGGATTTGGCGGAAGAGAGCAGATTGTCCGTCTGGCAAAACCAGTTGGAGTTATTGGTTACAGAGCTCTTTTTGCCGAAGAAAATTATCTGGCTTCTGCGATGGCTTTGGAAAATTCAGTGATCTGCGTGATTGAAAAAGAAGCTTTTTTTGAAGTTTTAAGAAGCAACTCCAATCTTTCTTTTCAGATTATTAAATCTTGGCTACCGAACTAGGCTTTTCAAACAGCCGCTGTGTTACCCTGACACAAAAACATGTTCGCGGTCGACTGGCCGAATCATTGTTGGTATTGATGGAAACATACGGACTCGAAGAGGACGGAATTACGATAGGAGCATATCTTTCGCGTGAAGATATTGCAAGCCTTAGTAATATGACGAATTCCAATGCCATTCGAACCTTACGTCAGTTTGAACAGGAAAATGTAATAGCAATAGAAGGCCGTAAAATCAGAATAGTGAACTTGCAAAAACTCGAAAGAATCAGCGATTTGGGTTAACTTTATGTATTATAGAACGACTTATCACCCAGATAAGCAATAAGATTGTTACAAAAGCCGATATTCTTCCAATATAATCTCCCCAAACTGAATAAAAAGTTTTAATATCGTTTGCTTTTACTATTCCTGAAATTGCAACAGGAACCCACCATGATGTCTGCTGAACCAAATCTCCTCGTTGATTTATAAAAGCAGAAATGCCTGTGTTGGCAGACCTTGCAATGTCTTTACGGAGCTCAATTGCTCTGAGGCGACTGAATGATAAATGCTGACGGTAACCCGGTGTGTCTTTCCACCATCCGTCATTTGTGATTACGGCAATCCACTGGGCACCAATACTTACAAACTTAGAAAGGTACTCTCCGTAAATAGACTCATAGCAAACGGCCGGGGCTATCGTTGATTTACCGGTAAAAACGCTTGGTTCTTTTTGAGTTCCAAGACTACCGGAAGTTCCTCCAAGTTCTAAGGCTAAATCTTCCAGAAATCCAAGAACTTTGGGAAACGGCATTCTTTCAACTCCCAGAACTAGTTGTGATTTATGATAAATCTGAATTTGATTACTGTCTATTTGTAAAGCTGTATTATAAGATTCATAATATGATTTTCCGTTATCATAGGGACGTGCAGTTGGACTTACTTTGTAATCAAACATTTTATAGGTTGAAGCGCCTAAAATGAAATAAAGATGATGCACTTTACAGAAATCTTTGATTATAGTCATATGCGGATGAACGTCAAAGTCGTCTTCCCAAATTCCTTGTGGCAAAGCTGTTTCTGGGCCGATAACATACAAAGTGGAATCATTAATTCCGTTTTGGGCAAGCTCCATAATCCGCTTTAATTGCTCATCAACCGACATTCCGGAAAACTTATCATTGTAGGGATCAATGTTCGGCTGGACAATGGTCACGGGAATGCCTTTGCCTTTTTTTTCGTATGTATAGTATCGTATCAACGAAAATGTAACCGGTAAAATAATAACAGCAATAAATGTATAAATGAAAAATCTTTTTATATAAGCATCAATAATCCATTGAATGAGCATTGCTGTCAGAATCACTGAAACAAGCAATGTCCATAAGCTTCCTCCCAGAACTCCGGTATATTCATACCATTGAACGAAAGGAACTTGTTCAGAATAAGCATTTCCCAATGTCAT
>CAZDUU010000611.1:0-1671 GCA_964508675.1 uncultured Bacteroidales bacterium
TTGCGGCGGTCTTGAAAACCGTTGAACTGAGAGGTTCCGGGGGTTCGAATCCCTTTCTCTCCGCCAAAAGAATTTCAAAAACAAATAAAAGCCTGCAAAATCAATGTTTTGCAGGCTTTTCTATTTTTGGGAGTATCACAAAATTTTCAATATCGGCCAATCTTTAGGTGGCAGATTCGGTGGAGTTGAAATTGAAAGCTCCTATGATAAACCTTGTTGACCTAAGCTAAAAAAGCTTTTGCTTTTCGTCCTATTTCAGAGGGTGGTATTTTATACTTTGCGGCAACCTTTCTCCATTGGGAAACCGCTTTAGTGACTTCTTCTTTGATTTCTTCAGCACGTTTACTGGATAGTAAATAGTAAGGAGCGGTATTCATTACCAAATCAATATCCAAAGAGTTATCCGCTTCATCAATATTCAGTTTAAGACCCGCTCCGGTTTCATTCGGATTAATGTCAAATGCCGGAGACAGATTCCAACCGGCCTCGGTATATAGAAATCCATGATTGCGTAAATGGTCATCTGTATTGGAAACGCAAACGGAAAACAGAACCCGTCGAAAAAGTTCTTCCAGATTGTCGGTAGCATCCGCACATTCCGACTTTATAAAGTCGACTAAATCCAAATAACTGACACCGCTTTCCGCATCGTCTCCGTCTGTTCGCCGTAACAATGTCATAGCCGAAGCATAATGAATTCGTTTATTATCTGCTGTTCTGTCAAAACGTTGTGATAAATAGGTATGATAGGGAGACGCCAGCTTTTTCACAAAGGCATTTGGAACCGTAATTTTAGCCTGAATGGCCAATTCATGTACAACCATCTCCCATAAACCCATATCCGAATCATCCTTTTTACTTGGAAATTTCGCAATCCATTGATTTCCGCGTGTATCAACAACATCTGCTTTAGGGCGAGCTCCTCCCAGCGATGAACCGGGAGCAATCAGCTGATTCATCCATTTAAGAGAAGCTTCATCTAATGCATCGGCATTCTTTTCGTATTGCGCCACTGCATATTCAAGGTCTCTCAATGAAGTCCAGGGTGGAGCAGCTAATCGCTGGTCATTGCTTATAAATGCACCCTGCTCGGTTTCTTTGAAACGCAATCCACCCATTCGGTGGCTATCATGTACACCCAATAGGAAATCAATCTCGAATAAAGTACGGGGTTCGGTTTTCTCAATTTTTGACAAGAGGACTTCCCTGCGCTTCATCAATAGCTGCCCCCATCGGTCAGGTGATGAATCTTTGAAAATGCCGAAATTATTATTTGGAGCAGCATAATGCAGCCCCGAGAAAAGAGGCAGCTCAGGGTCAATAGAGATACCGGTTTTTATCCACTCGTTGGCATATTCAAAAGAATACACAGCCTTACCCCGAAGAGAAGTAAAATACAACTTTCCTATCAATTCAGGCGTACCGAGCATATACCAATCCGCATACACCAATATCTCTTTTTCCATATTCTGCCGCATAACGAACTATTCAAATTCGGGTTTTTCAGAATCACCTTTATCTATAACATGCTCAATAACCGATAGTGTCTTTTTCTTTTTCGGGGCTCTCTTTTTCACGATCAATCCGGCATCCTGAATCTGTCTTCCTACAGGATCTTTATCTGCTATCAACAGCAAATCATCTTCAAGGCGTAAAACAGATAACACCTGC
>CAZDUU010000612.1:0-1670 GCA_964508675.1 uncultured Bacteroidales bacterium
GACACTTGTATCCGGTCTCATATTTACTGTTTTAGGAGGGACCAGACTCAGACCGGTTAATTTGATGTCAGCATCAATCTTTGCAAATCCAAATGATGTCCCGTTGGTTCTGAATACTCCTTTTGCTATAATAAAAACGTTGGGAAAGCCTATTCCTAATGCTCATTTCTACATGAATAACCCTGAAAAAGAATTTAATCCTGTTTATGAAATACCGAATTCAAAATTCCATTATCAGGGAAAAAATGTTGTCATTGTAATTTTAGAAAGCTTTTCGAAAGAGCATATTGGTTTCTTTTGCCCACAAAACAAAGGATTTACGCCTTTCTTGGATAGCCTGCTAAAGCAGAGTGTGGTCATTAGTAATTCTTATGCAAACGGCAGAAAAAGTTTAGAATCACTTCCATCTATCTTATCCAGTCTTCCTTCATTAATGGATGCACCCTATATTCTGAGCCAATTTTCTTCAAATAAAATTCTTTCGTTACCGAATGTGCTTTCAAAAAACGGATACTACACCTCATTTTATCATGGAGGGACTAATGGAACAATGGGATTTGATGTATTTTCGTCAATGGCCGGGATAAAAAATTATTTTGGCAGATGGCAGTATCCCGATATTAATGATTATGACGGAAACTGGGGAATATGGGATGAACCGTATTTACAATATGTAAAAAAACAGTTTGACAAGCAGCCACAGCCTTTCTTTAGTGTCATATATACTTTATCGTCACATCATCCATATAAAGTTCCGGATAAATATAAAAAAATACTTTCTAAAGGAACTCATGAGATTCTTCAAAGCATTGCTTATACTGATTTATCCCTGAAGGAATTTTTTAATGCAGCTAAAAATGAGCCCTGGTATAAGAATAGTATCTTTGTAATTACTGCCGATCATGTTTTCGGTGCACACAGCGAGTTCTATTATAACCGACTGGGCTGCTACAGAGTTCCTATAGCATTTTATATCCCGGGTGATACTACTTTTAAGGGAGTACTGAGTATTACAGCACAACATTCTGATATTTATCCTTCAGTACTAAACCTGTTGGGAATTCGTGATACTATTTTTTCTTTTGGTCGCAGCATCTGGGACAGCCTGCAACCCCATTTTGCTATTAATTATCTTAATGGAGAATATGAGATAGTAAATGATAATTATATGCTTATCTTTGACGGAAATAAATCAACCGGTTTTTATCAAATAAAAAGTGATTCCATGCTGAATAATAACTTAGTAAAAAATACGAGTGAAGAAAAAAGCAGGATGGAAACATTATTAAAGTCTATTATTCAGCAGTACGATAATGCAGTAATTCACAACCATTTAATGCCACACAACTAACTATGGATAAATATTTTACCATCATCGTAAAATTTTTAAAATTCGGGGTAGTAGGGTTATCTGGTTTGGTTATTGATTTTGCACTCACTTTTTTATTCCGCAACATATTAAAAATAAACCAATATGTAGCTAATGCCATTGGTTTTGCCGTTGCCGCATCATCAAATTATATTATTAATCGTATCTGGACATTTAACAGCCACAATCCTCAAATGGTCGAAGAATATGTAAAATTTTTCCTTGTTTCGCTTGTTGGATTGGGAATAAATACACTTGTACTTTATTTTCTGGTTAAACGTTTTAAATGGAATTTTTACTT
>CAZDUU010000613.1:0-1648 GCA_964508675.1 uncultured Bacteroidales bacterium
ATTGGCGAAGAAATGGCCGATGTGTTATGGGTTTTAATATGCCTTGCCAACCAGACAGGTGTCAATCTGGGCGAAGAGTTTATGAAAAAATACGAAAAACGCACTCAACGCGATGCCGAAAGGCATAAAAACAATCCAAAATTAAAATGATAGCGCTGCTCAGCACTGAACAGAATCCTTATTTCAACATTGCATTGGAACAATATCTCCTGCACCAATGGGATGAAGAAGTTTTGCTCCTTTACAGAAACAGCCATGCCGTAGTGATTGGCAAACATCAGAATGCTTTTGCCGAAGCCAATCAGGCCTTTCTTGCCGAAAAGCGGATTCCTCTGATCAGACGAATTTCAGGTGGCGGCACTGTCTTTCACGATTTGGGAAATATCAACATCAGCCTGATTCAACAATCCAAACTCGATATGGCGGCTTTTCTCAATCCGATTGTAAGTGCTATTAATAAGTTGGGAATAAACACCCACACCAATGCAAAAAACGACATTCTGATTCAGGAGAAAAAGATAACCGGAACCGCTGCACATATTTTCAAAGAAAAATCACTGCATCACGGAACCCTTTTGTTCAACGCTTCGCAGGAATTACTCCATCAGGCGCTCAGGGGAAAGAAAGAATGTTTCGTTGACAACGGGGTAAAATCAAGACCTTCACCAACTGCAAACCTGAAAGATTATCTGAAAAAAGATATTTCCACCGATGACTTCATTAAACACTTGCAAAAAGAACTTTTTGGGAACTGGAATATCACTAAAACAGTCGAATTAAGTAGTTCAGATAAAGAAAATATTCAAAGTTTAATTACTGAGCGTTTTTCAACTTGGGATTGGAATTATGCCTATTCCCCAGCCTTCACTTTTAAAAATTCAAACGAAAGTATATCAATCGAACTAAGTGTCAGAAACGGACTCATTGAAAACACCAAATTCGAAATTGAAGGAAAAAATATTGAAACGGATTATCTGAATTCATTACCATTTCAAACAAATGCTTTTTTAGATCCAGCAAAAAAAATAATTCAAAACCTGGGTGTTGAAATCTCAGACATATCTATTTCCGGTTTATTTAGCTTTTAATGCTGAATCATCTTTACAATATAGCTTATCACAATAATAGCAGTATTTGCAATAAACCACCAGGTAAGTATTTTAGCCCCATTTTTGTATTTAAAAATAAGATGCAACGCCAGGAATACAAACATAGAAAGCAAAGGAATCAAAGCCGGAAAAAGGGTCAGACTTTCCCACAAGTTTCCCCTTAGTAAAGCCACAAACGAACGCTGCATACCACACCCCGGGCATTCAATCCCCAAAAATTTCTTATACATGCATGCACCCTGATGATCTTCAAGCCAGTTGACAAAGTCCCAATACCACGACATTACTCTTCGTAGCTTTTATAATCTTTGGGAATCTGAAATAATCCTTTATCTAAAATTTTCTTTTGTATGGAAATTACTCTTAAAGTCATTTTCTGTTCACGAAGCGTTGTTCTTTCTTCACTTAATAACGGAAAAAATCCAAGGCTTTCTGGAATCCGCAAATAATACAAAGCATGCTTTTCCGAGCGGTTCCATAATTTTAGAAAAGCAACAAAAAAGTTAAAATTGTCTTTTGCAACCCAATATGCTATTTCA
>CAZDUU010000614.1:0-1646 GCA_964508675.1 uncultured Bacteroidales bacterium
TGCTGCGCCTGGGCCAGACCCTGGGGCCGCTGGTGATGGGAGGCGTGTTTGCGCTGGGGGGCATGAGCGCCGTGTTCTGGGCCGGGGCGGGCATTGCCCTGAGCATGCTCCTGCTGATAAGGCCGATGACGAAACAGCCAGAAAGTTCCAGACCTGTCTGATCTGTACGCTGTCTGCTCTTAATTGTAAATATCAGAACTGCAAGGAGGGAGTTAATTATGTCCTGCAGATCAGCAAGGCTAATTTTTTCTTCTATGCTGTGTGTATTAATTCTTTTGGGCCTATCACGCATCGCAAATGCCCAACTTTTTTCTCGACTCGCTTATTCACCAGTAAGTACCAGCTCCGCATATTCATTCCTTAAGGATAATTCGATTTATTTTACAGCGGGGGAAAATGGCGATTTCAAAAAAATATTTTCAGCGGAAACAAGCACAGAAATCTTTGACCATCGACTTTCTCCCAACGGGAAGTACATTGCCGTCATCGCCCATGATCTGGAAAGAAAGTACCCTTTTGCGGACGATCCCGGTGCGCTTATCAATGGGGTGGATGTTTTAATTCTGGATACCAAAGGTGAGGTTCTGATTAAACTTGAGCCTGATTATTTACTGGGTTTTGACTGGAATCCTGAAGGTGATAAATTTGTCTGCGTGACCAACGACTATGAAAAGAATCCGGTGAGAAGCGAATGGCTGCCTGGAGATGCTTTAATCGTATATGATGCGGATAGTAAAGAAAAAATCAGCTTTCATGATGCACCCAAAAATGAGTACTATTGGAATGCCGTTTGGGCTGAACATGACGGCAACATCTACGTCGATCTGAGCGAAGAAAATACAAATGGTTTGTTTAGTGGAATATTCAGATATGATTATAAGGCCTCTGTACTTGTTCCAACTCCTCTTAAAGCGTTAAATATTTCACCCGATGGTAAATACTGTTTTCATGATATAGTAAATAATATCAAAAACGGTGAAATAGGCTTGTACTCGACAAGCACTGGCAATGAAATCCGTTTTATTGTGCCGGATAGAAATCCTGCGTGGAACAATGTGAGCGATCAGGTATATTCCCGAATCTTCACACACCAATTAAAGCTTTTGTCGTGGATTATCGAGGGAAGCAAAACATATGCAGTCTTGTATAATTTGGCCCCATCATCATTGTTAGCAAAAATGAATATTTCCGGATTCTGGAAAGTGGATTGCGAAACAGGGATATTCAAGGAATTGGCGGCTCCAAAAGGAATTTCCACATATTATAAGTCCCGGAACGATTACCAGATGCCTGCCGGTCTGGCAAACGGCAAACTCGTCTGGCCGGTTTCCGACGGCAAAGGCGGATTGAAAGCTTCAACTCTGGAATAATAGAGGCGTATTGATTTATTGGATCAAATCCCCCTCGATGGTGCTGTCCTAAAAGTATGGGCACGGCGCGCCGTGCCCGTACGAAACTTCATTCACTGCAAACAGTTAGAGCCTGTATAAATTCGCAAAGAGCAGAAACGAAGGCTATTAACCAGGATTGTTCATAAATTACTGTAAGTTATTGAGGCGGTTCGCAAATCATTCTGATTATAAAACGGTGATTCGGAATGGAAAGAACCTGTTCGTTTCGATGTTTGCCTGTTTCCTTTCGTAGGG
>CAZDUU010000615.1:0-1639 GCA_964508675.1 uncultured Bacteroidales bacterium
AGTTGAGTTATTTGATTTTACTGTTTTTACTTTGTTCAAAAAATTTAAGTTTTTGTCAACATCAAATTTGTTTTCACTGATAATGATCCATGCATTATTGTTAAAAAAGACATTACATAACTTTTTGCCGGAATCTGCATTTAAGACCTGAATATTCCCGTATTTGCTGATTAAAAATAGTTTATGGAGTGAACTATCGGCAAGAATAAAATAGGGGTGGGGGAAGTCGGGTTTAAGTTTCCATGTTGCGCATTTTTGATAAATATCAACATTTACCAGGCTATCCGAAATATTAAGCACAGCATTATTTGAATTAATAAATTCAGCCTGGCTGTTGGAGTATTTCAAGCTGCTGTCTCTTATGATAATCCGTTGGTTTGTAACGATATTTTCATTTAAAATAGAATTAATATCTTCATTTGTTTTTAGGTTCACTGCCTTAATTGTCTTGAGCGTAACAGGTGGTTTATAATTATATACCAGTAGTTTTTGATCAATATTCTTTGTAATAAGCTGATTACTTTTTTTGTCAAAATAAATTTCAAGAATATCAAAGGGAGAGCTCTGGAAACTATAGATTTTTTTAAAATCTGGAATGCTATAAATATCAATTAATCCGTTATTATATCCGATAAAGAGCATAGTTCCGGCTATATGAACCGATGTTGCGTATTTATCATTATATGTAAAAGTTTTTATAACCTGATTGTTTGAAAAATCGAATAGTGAAACTTTAGAAAGTGTTATTGTACTCCCATCGTTTTCATTGTAAGAAATATATGGCTCATAAAGTGTTATAGCCCAATTGCTGTCGGTTTTAATACTGTTTACAGGCATTTTGAAGCTGTCGGGCAAGAAGATCATTTTACTATCATTGATATTAAAAACTTTAGTTTTTCCGTTTTTTAACCCGAAAAAGATTGTTTTGAATTTTTGTGAATATGCTACGGCTTTTATTTCATCATTAACAGAACAATAATTTCCGATAAATCCCTTAAATCTGAATGAAAAATCGTATTTTCTGTATTTGCCATAATTGTCAAGCAAGTAAAGACTACTTAAATCGTCCGAAATATTTCCCAATATAATTTTACCAGTATCAATTCTGCTCCCCAGTAGTTCTTCTCCTGTATTCCGGTGTATATGTATCTCGCCATTTTCAGCAGAACATATTCCAAGCATAGTATTGGTTTTAGACATAAAGATGGAAGAAGGCTTTGCAGGATTTTTAATGGTGGCATCTTCCAAAAGTCTCTCAGTATCCCAAAGTCGTACCATATAGTTTTCAGCAGATGCTGAAACCAATTTTGTGCTATCGGGGCTTAAATACAAGTCATTCAAATCGTCAGTATAGGTACACAAAGGGAAAAAAGTGCCAGCTACCTCATCATACATTTGCACATTGCCGTTTGGAATATCATTTTTTGTACACAAATTACATTTTTTGAATCCCAGGTAATATAAGTCTGGCGTTTTTGCTTTTATAATTTTAATTGCAGAGTAGGGTGATGTTGAAATAGTTTTGGTTTTTATCATTTCCGGATACTGAAACCAAGATACTTTGCCATCATCAGTACTTACTAATAGTTTTTTTGTTTTTTCTTCCCAATGAATAGCAATTATATTGGCCTCAATCTTT
>CAZDUU010000616.1:0-1630 GCA_964508675.1 uncultured Bacteroidales bacterium
ACGCCTAAAGTAACGGCCAGTGTTACAATAAATACAATCTGTGATATACTCATCGTTAATTTTTTTGAAGTGCAAAAATACAAAATTATGCTCTATTCAAAATTTATCCAAAACCAATTATTAACATTCAGAGGTGGATAAGGTAAAAACAATGAAAGATATTTACCTGAATTACTTTAAAGTAATCTATGGCTATCTATAAAAGTCATTAGGCTTCGACTAGCTCAGCCTGACTGTTGAATTTTATAATTTGTCATTTTGAGCTTCGTCGAAAAATAGAGAAATTATAAGTTAATAGAAAACCTTTTGTGGACATGCACCTGCATAGGATAATTTGAATCTATATCGCTTCCAACTTCGTTTTTAATTCTCTCAATGTAACCGGTTTATATTCCAAGTCAATGGTCATATCTTTTGAAATCGTTGTCTTTTTTAAAGCAACCAAAGGTTGGTTATCCTGATACTTCAGACCAACAATGGTAATTTCTTCTCCTACAGGAATATTGTAAAAGTTATATCCGTTTACATTTGAAACGCCATTCATAATGGATTTAATTTTTTTGAATACAATCTTAATCTCCGAATTTTCATCAGATTTTTGATTCACTAAAAGATTGGTTTTGTTTTCCATGTCAATAAACCTGTCGCAGTTTATCATACCCAGGTTTTTGGAATTAAATACATAATAGTTCATCTCTTCTTTATCGGAATTTGTAATGATTTTGTCAAGATAATCAGCGTATTTTGATTCTAACGCTTTCGAAAAATCGGGATGGATATCAAGCCCCACAGCATTTTCTGTCAATTTAAACCTGACAGGAATAACAGCCATTGTTTTTACAGGTTTATTCTTTATGGTTGCCGGTTGAAAGTTGGGCAAAAGGTTAACAATTCTGAGCGCTTCTTCGTTGCACCCGAATCCAAGCCCCTGAAGCACACGCGGGTCTTCTGCTTTTCCTGTTGCATTGACAATGCAGGCAACAAAAACAGTCCCTTCAACATTATTATCTTTTGCCTTTTTGGGGTATTTTAATTGGCTGATTATAAAAGCGGTCAGGGAATCCATCACGGGCATTTCATCCGGTTTAAGATAAATTCCGTTACTGTTAAGTTCTTCCGGCTGTTTTGTCAGAACCCAGTTCACACCGGTTGGTGTTCTGTTTCCGGTAAAGAGTTTCATGCCGGGTTTGTTTTCCTTTATAGGGAATAATATTTTCAAATAAGCGTTGTTCTTCAGCTTTAGTTTTTTATTCTTTGATGTAGCTTTTATATCAAGCATTCCGTTAGTTTCGAGAAGTCGTCCGTTCGATGTGGTAGATAAGCCCGAAAGCAACATATCCGGAGTCCGGACGTATTCTTTTATTTCAAGCTTTACATCTGTAATATTTCCGGCAGAACCGTCCTCATAAACAAAACTATTGGCTTTTACCTTGACAATGGTTCCTTCTGGACATTTAATGACTTCGTCTCTGGAATTTGAGATAGAATAAGTTTTGCTTTTCTTCTCAGCACTTTTCATAAAATCAGCTAACGTCAGACTTTTATCTGAGCCGGAGTTTTCAATAACTGCATTTGCAGTGGAAGAATCCACATTTATCATTTTGGGATTCTTTACGTTTGTACTGTCATT
>CAZDUU010000617.1:0-1625 GCA_964508675.1 uncultured Bacteroidales bacterium
AATTGCTGTCAAAATACTTTTTCACAAATTTAGAGAATTTCTTTCAGTATTACGATTTTTTTTCTGAATGGAATTCTTTTTTTTACAATGGGTTACTTTTAATTTAGTGTCTGTCGCCTGTCTTTTTACACTTAGCGGTAACTCGTTTATATATAAGGTAAAACCGTTTTTTTTCTCAAAATTAAAACATTTTTTCCGAACAACAAACAAATTTTTGTAGATTTTTGAGTGGTTTTTTACACACCCCTTGCCCCACTTGCTAGAGGGGATAATTTGAAACTCCGTAGGAGTTAAATGTTTATAGAAAAATGTGCAGAAGATTGCCCGACCCCGTCGGGGTCGTATGGAATTATAGATATGATGAAATTTTAGAGGTCGAATATTAAATATTGCAGATTATTTTCAGCATTTCTTTTATTATATCAAAATAAATTATTTATCGTCGGTCAGGAGGTTCTGCCTGAGATATTCGACATATTTTATAACGTCTTCGTTCGAATAGGGTAGCTTCTTTTCGTTGGCAGATTGCTCTAAGAGCAGAAACAATTCTTTTGCTTTATCCTTTTGATTGTTTTCCAGGTAATTATGTATTTCCCCTAACATATTATATCTGAAGTTTTCGAACATTCTGATTTCATCATCGCTGTTCAGGTTAATATTCCCTAATAATTTTAATGCCTCGGTTATTATCTTTTTGTAGTCAGGCAGTGGTAAATCAGCTTTCCCCGTTACGGTCAGTTTGTCAACAAAAACATAATTTGTAAGATAATTGCCCAGGCTGAGCCTTGAATCTTCATAAAAGCCGGTGGTAAAATAAACATCTCTTTTAAACTTATTTTCTTTCAATAAACTTAGAAATAACCTGTCGCCACGCAGAATATATTGATTGTATAAGCTTGGTTTTACGGTCCACGAAAAGTTATTGATGGTAACAACTGAATCGGACCAAGGCATATATTCTATGGTATCGATAACAGCAGCGGGCAACCCAAAATTAATATTTTCCGTTTGTGATAGATATTTGGGATACCAGGTCGTGTTTAGCAAACTGATGTCAATAACGGTAACGTCGTTCCGGTAGTTTTCTGTCATTTGCAGATACCAAAGGGGAAGCGTAAAATTATCGCCCGACGAAATAAGTATGGCATTGGGGCTGCACGCATCCAAAACTTTTTTATCCAGATCGAGGATAAAATTATCGAAGCCGCCCCGTTTTTCCCCTTCACGAAAAGCCCAAACTGCCGAATCGGAGTAATTTTTATATCGATAACACATAGCCAGCGAACCCCATTCGGCCGTGATTTTTGAGTAAGGATCGAGAAACATGGTTTCACCTTCGTACCTGGGCGATAAGCTGATAACTTTTTCAAGCTGCTCACTGGCTTTTTTTACAAGGTTCAGATTCATGTTAATAATACTCCGGCCATCACGCGAGTTCATTCTGCCATAGGTGTAGCCCAGGAAATATCTTGCTTCGGCATTCGCAGGTTCCATTTCAATTACTTTTTCGAGAATAGTAGCAATTTGATTGTAATCGAAATTATCAAGTTCTGCCTGATCAAGGTTTTTCTCGCTTTTAAACAATGCTTTAGCACTGTCTAATAAAAATTTGGGATTTTCTGTTT
>CAZDUU010000618.1:0-1625 GCA_964508675.1 uncultured Bacteroidales bacterium
TTACCGACGGTCAGATTTACCTCGAATCGAATTTATTCAACTCTGGTATTCGTCCGGCTATCAACGTAGGTATTTCAGTATCACGTGTAGGAGGAAATGCACAGATCAAATCCATGAAAAAAGTTGCAGGTACATTGAAGATTGACCAAGCACAGTTCCGTGAACTGGAAGCTTTTGCAAAATTCGGCAGTGACCTTGATGCTACAACTAAAGCCATTCTTGACAAAGGATCAAAAAACGTTGAAATATTGAAACAAAAACAATTTTCACCGGTTCAAGTAGAAGAACAAATTGCTATCATTTACTGTGGTACCAAAGGTTTACTTCGTAATGTTCCTGTTAAGAAAGTGAAAGAATTTGAAAACGACTTCCTCGAATACATGAAAACAAAACATCAGGATACCATGGCAACATTGCGTTCCGGAAGGATTGACGATAATGTAACAAAGGTATTGGAAGAAGTAGCTAAAGAAGTTAGTGCAAAGTATAAAGTTTCATAAATTGAACTATGCCTAATTTAAAAGATATAAGAAATCGTATTAACTCGGTAAACTCAACGCGACAGATTACCAGTGCCATGAAAATGGTATCTGCAGCAAAACTTCGCAAAACTCAGGATGCCATTATTAAAATGCGTCCTTATGTAAACCGCTTACAGGAAATTATGGGTGAAGTTACTTCAACCATTCAGGAAGATATTGATATTTCCTATATCAAGACACGTCCTGTAAACAAGGTATTAATTGTCCTAGTTACATCGAACAAGGGACTTTGCGGTGGTTTTAATTCCAATCTGACACGCCAGATGAATAGTTATATTCAGGAAAAATATCCCGAGCAAAACGAAAAAGGCAATGTGCATATATATTGCATTGGTAAAAAAGGCTACGATGTGCTTAAAAATCGTAAAGTATCCATTTTTAAACACGACATTGAGTATATTGAGCCTGTTAACTATGAAAAATCAGTTACGCTGGCCCAGGAATTAATGAAATTATACGATGAACATCAGTTTGATAAAATTGAGTTTTATTATAACCGATTTAAAAATGCTGCTGTTCAGATCATTACTACTGAAGGCTTTTTACCGGTTGCACCTGTTGAAATAGAAAAGAAACAGGAAGACAAATTTTTGAAAGACTATATTTTTGAACCTAATCAAATGGATATTCTGACAAATATTCTTCCTCTCAGCTTGAAATCGCAGGTTTATAAAATTTTGCTAGACAGTGTGACTGCCGAAAACGGAGCACGTATGACTGCCATGCACAAGGCAACTGAAAATGCAAGCGATATCTTGTACGAATTGCGACTTAATTACAATAAAGCACGCCAGGCTGCTATTACTAATGAAATTTTGGAAATTGTCAGCGGTGCTAATGCTTTGAAAGGCTAAACCAAATTATCATATTGTAAAAAGGCTGCTCATCGGGCAGTCTTTTTCATTTAACATATTTTAACACCTATTAACGTTTTTTTTTTTTTTGATTTTTGTTTTATTTTTCTTAGCTTTGATTGTTATTTTTTAACAATTTATGCAAGTCTATTCATATGTTAAAATAATAAAAATAAAACCGGTGCAGGTTTGCAGCCTGAGCACCGGCATTTTTGAGACCGCAACTGAA
>CAZDUU010000619.1:0-1625 GCA_964508675.1 uncultured Bacteroidales bacterium
GCGATTTACTTACCATGAGTAGCGGTTTGAAATGGAATGAAAGCTACCTCAATCCTTTTGGAAGCACCACCAAAGCTTATTACGGGCGCAACCTGTATAAGCAAATGACAAAGCTTAAAACCGAACAGGAACCCGGATTTACCCATCGCTACCTGAGTGCAAACACACAATTACTCGGATTGATTCTGCATAAAGTAACCGGAAAATCGTTGAGCCAGTATGCATACGAAAAGCTTTGGCAGCCTATGAGTGCCGGGCATATAGCGTTTTGGAGCCTCGACCGTAAAAATGGTGACGAGAAAGCTTATTGCTGCTTTAATGCAACAGCACTTGATTTTTCAAGAATTGGTATATTTGGTCTGCACGAAGGAAAATGGAAGGGGCAACAACTGCTTAACTCCGAATATATCCGCCAAAGTTTTACCCCTGCCAAAAACCTGACTACCAATAGTGGAAACACGGTCGATTTTTACGGTTACCAATGGTGGATTCTGAATTACAAAGGGATGAAGATAAACATGGCCTGTGGCTTATATGGGCAGTATATCATCATGATTCCCGACAAAAATATGGTCATTGTGCGGTTGGGACATAAAACCTCCAACGAATACAAAGGTCATTTCAACGCTGACGTTTATTCTTACATTGATGCCGGTTTAAGTATTACCGAGTAATGAAAGAAGCACTTTACTGGCAAAACGAAGGAAAATTTGTCCGATGTGTCCTTTGTCCGCACGAATGTCTCATTCCACTTAATCACTGCGGAATCTGCAAAGCCAGAAAAAACGTTGACGGAAAGCTCTACACTTCTGCCTATGCCAATATTTGTGCATTAGCTATTGATCCCGTTGAGAAAAAACCTTTGTATCATTTTCTGCCCGGAAGTAAAACACTCTCGCTGGCCCATTCCGGTTGTAATCTGCATTGTCTGAATTGCCAGAACAGCCAGATTTCACAGGAAATCAGTTATGACGGCTATCCTTTCCTGCCCGAAAAAGTGGTCGCTCTTGCTGTTGAAAAAACCTGTCCGTCTATTTCATATACCTATACCGAGCCCACTGTTTTTTATGAATATGTTTTAGAAACAGCACAGCTTGCTCATAACCTGAATATCAAAAATATTCTTGTCTCTAACGGTTATATCAATTCACTGCCGCTTGGTGAACTCATTCCATTTATAGATGCTGTGAACATTGATGTAAAAGCATTTGACGAAAATGTGTATAAAAAACTCACCGGTGCGCAATTAAAACCCATACTTAAAAACATTTTGGAACTTCATCGCAATAAAATCCATGTGGAGCTTACCTGTTTACTGGTTCCCGAATATTCTGACGATGAAATACAAATCGAAAACTTTCTCAATTGGCTTATCCGGCATAATCTTCAGGACATTCCGCTGCATTTTTCACGTTTTTTTCCTTCGTACAAGCTCGATCACTTAGCGCCAACTCCATTACCTCACTTAAAAGAGGCTTATTTAAAAGCCAGAGAAAAAGACATTCAATACGTTTACATTGGTAATGCTGAGATTACTGATAATTCGACCCTGTGCCCTTCCTGTGGAAAGAAAATCATTGACAGAAAAGGCTACAACTCAAATTCCGAAGGAGTTAAAAAAAATT
>CAZDUU010000620.1:0-1624 GCA_964508675.1 uncultured Bacteroidales bacterium
AAAATCTTCAAGCATCGTTTTGATTACCATTTGATTAAAAGGCTGATCTTCTGCCACAACAACGGAAATAGAGGACGTTGAAGGAATATCCACTTTGAAGGGGCTCTCATTCTGATCGGCAGCAAGTTCCTGTACATGACCTAGCTGAAGCCTCAGTTCAAATGACATCTCAGTTCCTTTGTGTGTCTCGCTTCTGATGGCTAACTGACCTCCCATCAATTCAATTAAATTATAAGCAATGATTAACCCTAAACCAAAATCTCCGCTATTGGTTCTGGTAATAGGACTTTTTTGCCTGCAGGCCTCTAAAATCTGCTTTATCGTTTCTTCATTCATTCCCCTACCTGTATCGCGAACGATAAACTTTATTCTGGCTTCATTTTCGTAAAATTCAACCGGATTTACTAGGACTTCTATTTTCCCGTTATCAGTAAATTTAACAGAATTGTCAACAATACTTTGCAGAACCTGAGAAATTCGTAGCGAATCACCTTTCAGAACGAGATCCTGTCCATAAGTAACATAATCACAAATAATCTCAAGTCCCTTGTTATAAGCCTTATAATACTGCTGATTAATTACTTGAATAACAGTATCTTTAAGGCTAAATGAGCTGTTTTCAAAATTCATTTCGCCTTTTTCAATTTTTGAAATATCAAGTAATTGATTTGCTATAAGCATTAATTGCTCGGCAGAGCGGGTTATAACATTCAGGTAATTAAACTGATTTTTATTTAAGTCCGTTTTAAGTAAAAACTCTGTCATTCCCAAAACCGAACTCAATGGGATTCGTAAACTGTAGCTTAAATTTGTAAGAAACGAAGTTTTTGCATTATTTGCTTCTTCGGCTTTCTTTTTTGCAATAGCAATTGCTTGCTGGGCTTCTTTTCTATCTTTTAAATCACGGATATTCCACAAAAACATTTTTCTGCCGTTCCAAAGCACATTGGATACAATTGTTTCTGCAGGTATTATTTCTTTGTTTGAATTGACAATGGGAAATAATAAAAATTGATTATCCTTGGTCGAGATTTCGGCAAATATTTTTTTAATATCGAATGCCAATTCTTCGGGAAATAATTGATGAATTTCCAGGGTATATAGTTCTTCCTCAAGATAACCCGTTTTCTGACAAAGATTTTGATTAAAGTAAATGATGCGTCCTTCTTTATTGGTAATAATTAGAATATCGTGAATACTTTGAAAAATTAATTCAAAACTTTTTTGTTTTTCGGATAATTCGTTTTCTGATTCAATTCTTCCAATAACCCCGCCTATTTTAAAACTTGCATTCTCAACTGCTTTAATAAAAATATCATCTGGCCTGGTACCAGGCTTTCCAAAAAGAACGATACAGCCAATAATGTCACCATTCAAACGTACAGGTGAAATGATAATCCATGGAGTGTTAATGTTGTATGAAGAGATATGAAAGTAATCATGTTCGTTAGGAAAAGTAATTATAGTAGGTTCGTTTTTAATAGCTAAATCCAATTCCGGGCTTGAGGCTTGAAATACTTCTTTTTTAATATTTGAAAATTCAGGAATATTGATCTGTTTTTCCATGCACAAGGTTCCGTCAAATCTTATGGTATAGTATGCACCGGAAATAATATCATCCGTT
>CAZDUU010000621.1:0-1611 GCA_964508675.1 uncultured Bacteroidales bacterium
TGTATTGCAAATATTTGTTTTCGATGCCTGGAATATTCCTTTTAGCGTTACAACCTTGTTGTTTTTGTGTCTAATGTTGCTTTACACATATAAAGGTGGCGTTAAGACTTTGGTTTATACCGATACTTTACAGACACTGGGAATGTTGGTTGCCGTGATTTTTACCATCTATTATATTGCTGATGCATTAAATAGTCCTGTTACTGATTTGGTAGCACAGGTAAAACACAGCGATATGTCTAAATGGTTTTTCTGGGGCGACTGGAACGATAAACGCCATTTTCTGAAACAATTTCTGGCCGGAATGTTCATTACACTAACCATGACCGGTCTTGATCAGGAAATGATGCAGAAAAACCTTAGCTGCAAAACCGTTGGCGATGCCCAGAAAAATATGATTACTTACAGCCTGGTCATTGCAGTTGTGAATTTACTTTTCCTGTTTTTAGGGGCATTATTATATATGTATGCTCAACGCGAAGGAGTTGCTATCCCGCAGAAGACAGACGACTTATATCCGATACTGGCTTTACAAAGTATTGGCGGAGTGACGGCTGTTGTTTTTTTAATCGGGATTATTTCTGCCGCTTTCCCAAGTGCCGATGGAGCACTGACTTCATTAACCACTATATTTAGTATCGATATTCTGGGATTGACAAGAAAAAATATTCCCGAAGAACAGGTAAAAAAAACAAGGATTAAGGTACATATAGCATTTGCAGCATTGCTGTATATCATTGTAGTAGTCTTTAGTACAATTAATAATGAAGCGGTAATAAGCGAATTGTTTACAGTAGCAGGTTATACTTATGGCCCTTTATTGGGTTTATATGCATTTGGTCTGGCTACAAAACGCGCTGTATTAGATAAAGTTGTGCCATTTATTGCAATCGCTTCTCCTGTAATTACTTACATTTTAAATGTGTATTCCGAGCAATTATTTTCAGGTTATCGTTTCGGGTTCGAATTGATACTGGTAAACGGAATGATTACATTTATTCTTTTGCAGATTTTTTCAAAACGAAAATAAAAAAGGCCATTAGAAAATGGCCTTAGTAAGAATTAATTTTACTTTGTCTAAAAAAGTTTATTCAAAGAATTTTTGATTCGTTTTACCGACTCAATGATTTTTTCGTCAGAAGTTGCGTATGAAAAGCGGATATATCCCGGAGCTCCGAATGCAGAACCGCCAACCAATGCTACATGAGCATCATTGAGCAGGTACATGCAAAGATCGTCATCATTTTTAATGGTAGCTTCACCATTTGTTCTTCCGAAATAATTATGAATATCAGCGAAAATATAGAAAGCACCTTCGGGTACATTGGTTTTCATATCGGGAACTTCTTTCAGGAGTGAAAGGATCAGATCGCGGCGATGCTGAAAAACATCTCTCATAGCGTAAATAGTACTATTGTCATGTGTCAAAGCAGCTAAAGCAGCCATCTGAGCAATACTGGAGGCTCCGGAAGTCATTTGACCCTGGATTTTAATAATAGCTTTTGCTAACCATGCAGGAGCAGCTAAATAACCGATTCTGTAACCGGGCATTGCATAGCCTTTGGACACTCCGTTTATAACAACAACCAGATCTCTGATTTCTTCAAATTG
>CAZDUU010000622.1:0-1608 GCA_964508675.1 uncultured Bacteroidales bacterium
AAAAGAACTGACTTCAACTAAAGCCCATTTCTCAAACTCTCTGTCAGGTTTGAATTTAGTGAAGTGCTCTTCGTCGTATGTCTGAAGAGAAAACAAATTTGTTGAAACAGCATTTTTGATTTCTTTTCGTCTTGGCATAAAGCCTGCCCATAGCTCACCGGTTTTGTTGTGGGCAAAGCTCATTGTAAGTTTTTTGCCGACTAATTTTTTTTCTTCTATGGTTTCGATTCGGGGTTGCATCATTTTAGTTTTCGATAATAATGTCGTATTGGTTCAATAAGCCTGCTATCCCGGCGACAGAAAATCTGGCTTTTTTTATCCGGTTTTTTTCGGGATGGATGGAATAATTATACGAAGTCCGTAAATCGGCTTTTTCCAGATTCGTGCCATCAAAAACGGCATTCATGAAATCGCAGTTGTCAAACAGGGAACCGGAAAGATCGCATTCTGAAAAATCAACCTCGTGCAGCTGGGAATTCTTGAAAATGGTTTTTTTGATTTTGGTTTTATAAAATCCGGAATCATTGAGCATGCAATTATCGAAACAGAACAGAAGTCCAAACCCATTGCAATCATCAAAGTGAAGTCCCAGCATTTTACAATCTTTAAAACTCACTTCGCGGAAAGCTGTTTTATTGAGCTTTGCAAGGCTTAGATTGCAAATGGTGAATTCGCAAGCAGTGAAAATAAATTCTGAAAGGTTGACATTGGAAAAGTCGCAGTTCCGGAAGTGGCAATTATCATATTCTCCTTTTTCCAACGGACTTTCGTTAAAGTTGATGTTTCCAAAAATCTTTTCGCAAACGTAAGTCATGTTGCAAGTTTTAAATCTTTCAAAAATACGATGTTTTTTATAAAATCCTTTAGAAAATATTTTTTCACAGACTCAATATTTTTTCAAATTAGCTGTTTTATACCTTTATTGAAATTTATGAAAATTGTAAAATGCTAAGTGTTAAGTAATTTTGTGTAGTGAAATCGCTAAGATTGACGATATTATTTCTATTTATTTTTTCTGTTTCCTCATTCGCCCAGTTTAATTTTAACTCGCTCTTGATGAGCGCAAAGGCAGCGTACAATACAAAAGATTATTACGATGCCATCAATCGCTTTAATAAATGTGCCGATTTACATCCTGATAATTATGAGGTTTATTTTTATCGCGGTTTATGTAAATATTTGCTTTTCGATAACCTGGGAGCGGAGCAGGATTTTACGCTGGCTATCAATAATTATAATACCATTTACTTTGATGCATATAATTATCGTTCCCTTACACGTTATAGATTAGGTAAATTTGCAGATGCCATAGACGATATAAACCGGGTGATTGAGAATAGCAAACCAACTCCTGATCTTTATCTGGAAAGAGCTTTTTACTTTCTGGCTAATTCAAATTTTGATGCTTCGATTGAGGATTGTAAGAAAGCTTCAGCTCAGAAATCCTTGAGCGAACAGGCTTTCTTCTGTAAAGCACAGGCCGAAGATGCTCTGATGAAAAATGACAGCGCATTGGTTGATTACAGCGAAGTTTTAAGAGTGAATCCTAAAAATTACGAGACTTATGCTTTTATGGGCATGGCGAAATTCAAACTTAAAAGAACACAG
>CAZDUU010000623.1:0-1606 GCA_964508675.1 uncultured Bacteroidales bacterium
AAATGCTAACGACTAAAGCATTTAAAAACAAAAAAGTAAATAATTTTTTCATAGGCATTAATTTAAAATTTGAACAAAAATAGTATTTATTTAAAAAAAAACAAACTAAAAGAAAAAAATATATATTTGCAAAGAATTTTAAACCTAATTATTTATGAAAAAACTTTTTATTATTTCAATCGTAGCAGTTTTTGCTTTAAGTTCATGTGGAAAATATGATGATGGTCCTGCATTCAGCTTGGCTTCAAAAAAATCACGTGTTGTTAATACATGGAAAATTGACAAAGAGTTTATTAATGGAACAGAACAAACATTGACAGCCGACGATAAAGATGATTACATCGAATTTAAAAAGGATGGCAATATGACTATGACACAGGTTTCTGGGAGTGTTTCTTCAACAACTTCAGGAACATGGGACTTTGACAGTAAAAAAGAAAATTTAGTAATTACATTTTCATACTCTTATTTAGGACAAACAATAACCTCAACCAGTACCGCAAAAATATTAAGACTAAAAAGTAATGAAATGTGGGTAGAAGAAACCGAAAATGGTAATACCGTGAAATATTATTATATAACAAAGTAATTTTAACTTTATTAAACGAAGGCTGTTAATAATTTAACAGCCTTTTTTTGTTTTTAGCTTTGTATAAGAAAAAAAATACTTAATTTTATGCCCAACTTTTAAAGGTTAAAGAAATACTTAATAAGCATGAAAAAAGGAATTCTTTTTATTTTATTGCTAATAGCTGCAGAAATAGCTTTTCCACAAGCAAAAGATTATCAAAAAGGTGAAGAAGCCTTTATGTATGAAGAGTATTGGACAGCCATTGAGCACTATAAAGTAGCCTACGCAAAATATACTGATCCGGTAAAAAAAGCTGAATTGGTATATAAAATTGGTCTTTGCTATCGTTCATTACATGAGTCAAAAGAATCTGAACTTTGGTTTAAAAAAGCTATTAAAGTAAAATACCCTGATCCATTGGCAGTTTTATATTATGCTGATGCATTAAAAATGAATGGCTCTTTCGAAGAAGCTACAACTGAATATCAAAACTATGGAAAACTAGTCCCTGGTGACAAAAGAGCAGAATTGGGAGTTAAATCCTGCCAGTTGGCAGCAAAATGGGTAAATAAACCCACAAGGTATGCCGTAGAAAATATGGCTTTTTTTAATTCTAAGGATATGGATTTTAGCCCTGTTTTTGCTAAAAAAGACTATAAAGTACTTTACTTTACATCTAACAGAGCAGGCTCTTCCGGAGATCAGATTCATGCACGTACCGGTGCAGGTTTTATGGATATTTGGGAAACCTCTGTTGATAGAAAAGGCAAATGGAGCGAACCCAAACCTGTTGAAGGCGCCATTAACACACCTGACGATGAAGGTGCTTCTTCATTGAATTTAAAAGGAAATACACTCTATTTCACCCGTTGTAGAGTTGATAAAAAAATGATTCTTGGATGTAAAATATATTTCTCAGAACGCAAAGGTGTTAACTGGGACGTTGCTCAGGAAATGCAAATTAAAGGTGCTGTTGACAGTACAACAATTGGACATCCTTCCATTTCTGAAGATGAAACCACACTTTATTTTTCC
>CAZDUU010000624.1:0-1605 GCA_964508675.1 uncultured Bacteroidales bacterium
AAATGCTTGCAGACGATGGAGTTTTTGTGAACCCGGTAATAAGTCCTGCTGTTAAATCAGAAGACAGCCTGATACGATTTTCACTTATGGCTACACACGAAAAACACCATATAGATGAAGCAGCTGAAAAATGTGCTAAAGCAGCAAAAAAATTAGGTATTCTTTAAAAAATGATCTGGAAAGACTTTCTGAAAAAGCACAAGCTTCCGTTTATTATACTGGCAATAACTTTTATTGTTACATTAGTAGTTATTTACTTTTTTCTTATATATGTTGAAAAAAGGAAGGGGGTAAGTCTTAACGATCCGTTTTTGGCCATGATTCCTGCTATAAATGTTTCTGTACCTTTGTTTATTTTGACTTATAGCGGAACCTTATTTGGTGTGATATACGCTATTCGTAAACCGGAACTGGCAATACTGACTGCTGTAACGTATATGCTGGTATTGTGGTTCCGTATAATTTGTATGTATTTTACACCGCTCGAACCACCTGTAAACATTATTCCCTTACGCGATTTTTTGCTCGAAAGTACTTTTTATTCGGGCAATGTAAATCTTAAGGATTTATTCTTTTCGGGACATACAGCTTCCATGTTTTTGTTTTTTATGGTCACTCCAAATAAAAAGATGAAATGGGTTTACGGAGTAGTTACATTTTTGGTGGCTTCGCTTGTTTTAATACAACATGCTCATTATACCATTGATATATTGGTAGCTCCCGTGATGGTTTGGCTGGCTTATGAAATATCAAAAAAAATCAGGAACAGTTTTTTTATTTAATTACTTTAGTTTCTTCCCTATCTTTGAGAAGAAATTTTCTTTATATGTAATTCCGATAGGTAGATGGATTTTATTAACAACAACTTTATAATTCTCAATTAATTCAATGTGATTTATTGATACTATATACGATTTATGTATCCTGATAAATATTTCAGCAGGGAGAATATCCAGAACTTCTTTCATATTCAGCAATGAGAGTATTTTTTTTCCTTTGATATAAAAAGCCATATAGTTTCCTGCTCCTTCGACATAAAGTATTTCATCAATTCTAACTTTATGAATCTGTGTTCCGCTTTTAATATAAATAAAGTCATGGTTTTGATCCACAGAAACAGGGGGACTCTTTTCGTTGCTTTTATCTTTAAGCTTCTCCGATACTTTATTAACTGCTTTTAAAAAACGCTCGTATTTTACAGGCTTCATTAGATAATCAATCGCATCGTAGTTGTAGCTTTCAGCACCGAATTCAGAATAGGCAGTGGTGAAAATAACATTTGGTTTTGACAGAAGAGAGTTGAGCATTTGAAATCCTGATAATTCAGGCATGTTTATATCAAGGAAAATTAAATCTACAGGATTAGATATTAAAAAAGTCATGGCTTTAATGGGATTTGAAAATGCACCACTAAATTCGAGAAAAGGAGTTTTTTTTATATAGTCGCATATTAAATTTAGTGCGAAAGGTTCGTCGTCAATAGCAATACATTTCATAAAACTATAAATGGTTTAAATTAAGTTGAACTATAAAATGATTATTTTCTTTTTTTATTTCCAGCTTATAATTTTCGTGATATATCAGGTTTAATCTTTTTTTTACGTT
>CAZDUU010000625.1:0-1604 GCA_964508675.1 uncultured Bacteroidales bacterium
GTTGCAGTTTTTTAGGGTATTAATATTAATTATAGCTTCAATAGCTTTACCTTATTACACTTTCGCACAACAAGATACATTGTCAGATGCCGATAAAAATTACAATTTACTGATGGCAGCCTATGAAGGGAAAGTAGATTCTCTGATTTATTGGTTAAACCACGGAGCTGATCCCAATTCTGTTTCATCAGATGGCATTTGTGTTTTGAATTACGCTATTCAAAGCGGTCAGTTTCAGGCGGTAAAAGCACTTATTCTGAATGGAGCTGATGTCAATATGACTACATCGTATTCGGTTCCACCGCTGTTTATGGCGATTGCTTATAATCAGCCAATTTCTGTGAAATTATTGCTCGATAAGGGTGCTAAAGCAGATAAGGTAATTCAAAACAAAATAACTGCTTTGCAGTACGCTGTCAGATATGCCGATTCAATTACTGTTTCTTTGTTACTCGAAAATGGTGTAAAATCTTTAGAAGTGGACGATGATGGCAATACAATAATGATGGGGCTGGTTTATTACAAAAGATACGATTTGCTTCCATTTTTTGACGGAAATGAGACTCTCATAAAATTTCCAGATAACAGTGGTCTTACACCTTTTTTATTGGCTGTGCAAATTGGTGATACAGCCATGGCCGGTTATCTTTTAAGAATTGGTGCCAATATTAATGATTTAAGTAATAACGGTTATGGTATCATGGAATATGCACTTATTTCAAAAAGCCCTGTAATGCTAGACTGGGCATTGAAAAAGAAAGATAGTGTAAAAGGTTCCGGAAATAATATCATCCGTTTAGCTTATTTTATGGGCGATAAAAAACAAGCAAAAGTATTCAGGCAAAATGGTTTTAAATCTTATGGGAGACCGGTTGTTCAATGTCTGCATTTTGGATATACCATCTCATTCAATAACCGGGATATGCTTTGGGGACTAGGATTAGGGCTTTTTGAATCGCATTATGGGTTTAATATCGGACTTAATTTTCAGACAAGATTATGGTCCAACAGGGTTTTAATGGATTATGGCAACGATATTTATTACCAGTTTTGGGAACGACGAAGTTTGTGGGGAGTTTATCTGCAAAAAAGAGCATTATTAAATACAAGTTTAAAAAGAAAATTATTTTTAAACTTTGGAGGGAGTGCTTATCTTACCTATGGAAAATATAGAGGAGTAAATGAACGTCCCGGTTCATATAGCCTTTTAGCACCTTCGCTAGAATTTATGTTGAAAGGACAGTATTTTACATGGGCATTTGCAAGTGAGTACTTTAAGTATAAGGATGTAGATGCTTTTCCTGTTCATTTTAAAATTTCTGCATTATTCAATATTCCGTTGGGAAATATCTATATGCCGAATAAAAAAATTGATTGGCAATGAAATACTTTTTATCCATATTAATAATATTGGCAGCTTTATATTCGTGTAAGGATAAATCTGCTGATTGTGAAAACTATACTTACGATTGCAACACTCAGGAACCTTATGAATCGGATATGCTGATTGAAGTTACAATCAATAGTGAAAATCCGCAGGTCCCAATCTGGGTTTATGAAGGAAAATTTAATGATACCTCTCATTTAGTATATACTGATACTCT
>CAZDUU010000626.1:0-1599 GCA_964508675.1 uncultured Bacteroidales bacterium
AATCATCTATCTGCACATTTTCAAATCTTCAATTTTGTTATTTTCTCTGCAAAAGCAATCACATGTCCGTCAGGATCGGTGAAGTAGCAAACACGGTCGTCCCAGTCACGGTCTTCAACGGGACTTATAAGTTTTGCCCCGCTGTTTAAAGCATTTTCAAATTCAGTTTCAATATTATTTACATACAAATAAAGCTCGCAGCGTGGAATACCATTTCCTGCATCAGGATGAGGTGTTTTTTCATTTAGTATTCTTGCTATTCCTTTGTTGGGCATAAGGCCTAATTTACATTGTTCCGACAAATAAAATTCAGTCATCCCGGGAACATTTAATTCGGGTTGCTTTCTTAGTATTTTCTGATAAAACTCACAGCTCATCTGCTGATCGTTTACATAAAGAATAAACTCTATCAAGCCTAAATGGGTCACTTTATTCATCAAACTTTAATTTTTAACTCATAATTTTCAATTCGGTAAATCCTACCTTTATCCTCACAATCTCGAACCATTTCTTCTATATTTTTTTTTAATACAGGATGAATCCATTGGGGCATCAGTTCCTGCAATGGTAATAAAACAAAAAGCCTTTCGTGCATTTTTGGATGAGGTAAGGTTAACTTTTCTGAACTAATCGTGCAATCATCACACAAAATAATGTCCAGATCGATACAGCGGTCGGTGTAACCACCTTCTCCCCTCACCCTGCCCATCTCTTTTTCAATCTCTAGCAATTTTTTAATCAGCAGCTGAGGCTCCAAAGAGCTTTTTAAGGTAAAAGCTGCATTGTAAAACCAGTTTTTACTTTCAAATCCCCATGGTTCTGTTTCATAAACAGACGATATATTTAGCACCTCTCCTACTCCTTCATGCACTATAGACAGCGCATGCTCCAGATTTCGCATCCGGTCACCTGTATTTGTTCCAATGCTTATGGCGTAAATCATTAACGATTGTTGAAAAAATTACCCGCTAAAGTTATGAACAATTACTATTTAAAAGCCTTCGAATTGCTATTTTTACCAAAAATATTTTTGATATGAGTTTTGTTCACTTACATGTTCATTCCCAGTATTCTATACTTGACGGAGCCTCGAATATTAAAAAACTGATTAAACGTGCTGTTGAATTGGGGATGCCTGCACTTGCCATTACCGACCACGGAAACATGTTTGGAATGAAAGAATTCCTGAATGAAACCAAAAAACACAACGGTGAGGAGCAAAAAAAAGAAAAAGCAGCTCAGGAAAAAGGCGAAGAATACAAAGTCCGGACTCTGAAACCAATAGTTGGATGTGAAATGTACGTGGCCCGCCGATCACGTCACGACAAAGACAAAAATGCCGACGACCGAAGTGGTTACCACTTAATTGTTTTGGCAAAAAATATAACAGGCTATCACAACTTACTAAGACTGGTTTCGCTGTCATACATTGAAGGTTTCTACGGAAAACCACGTATTGATAAGGAGATCCTGTTCAAATATAAAGAAGGACTGATTATTTCCACAGCCTGTATTGCCGGCGAAATCCCTACTGCTATCAGAAAAAACGATTTAGAACTGGCACAAAAACTTATTCTCACCTTTAAGGGACAATTCGGC
>CAZDUU010000627.1:0-1597 GCA_964508675.1 uncultured Bacteroidales bacterium
ATTTGAAATAGTTTGAGAAGTAGAACCATTATTCCACAAATATGTATAGGTGTCATTGCTATATGAAGGGTTTACTGTAAGGCTTCCATTGCTTAATCCGAAACATGTTACTTTGGTGATGGCAAAACTAACACTGTCAAAGCATCCATATCTTGTTAAGAAACCGTCTCTTTTTGTTGCATAGTCATTAATTAAAGTATTATTGTCATAGAAAAGAGTGTCTGAATAGAATTCCCCTATCCATGCATAATTTCTGGAAGTGTAGCTAAAATATGCAGAATTGCCTGTTTCAGCTAATTTCCCTTTTGCTGTTAAAACATTTAATACGTGTCCGCTTGTATTCATTATAGCTAAGAAAGCATCACTTTGCGCTTTAAAATCTAAAGCAAAATTTTCAATATTCATTGCAGCCGAATAGGAACCTGTAAACATTATATTTCCATTGGAATAGGTAATATTTATTACATTTTCATCTTTGTTGCTCCCATATAATTTTGCCCATTGGAATGATCCACTACGGTTATATTTAGCTACAAATAAGTCATATGTGCCGGAATTAGTCACATTTAAATAATTCTTTTTTGATGTATCTGTTGCTGTGGAATCAAATTTAATTCTATATGATGCAAATTTTCCGGTAATATATTGATTTCCTGCTTGATCTGAAACGTGTTTTATTACATACAAGTCTTTGTTTGTAGTTAAAAGCTTTCTAAACCAGGTCATATTCCCATTGGCATCGAGTTTCATAATGATTCCACTTCGGTATGCGGAAATATTTGAAGGGATTGTAAATAAGGGCTTTCCGTCATAAGTTATAGAACCGGCAACCTGACCGGAAACGAAGTATTCATTTCCAACCAGCGATACATTCCTTATATAACTCAGGTCTGATGTTCCATGGAACAATTTTGACCATTGTGGATACCCGTCTGTATCAAATTTTGCAATAAAGCTTTGCTTTTGATATTGATCGTCTGCATCTAAAGTGATGGGAGCCTGATCGTCATAAAAAGTTACTGACGTGGTAAATTGTCCAACCATAATAATATTTCCATTATTATCAACATCAAAATAACCTCCCATTTGATGAGTAGGTCCATAAGCAACATTTTTTGCCCAAATTATATTTCCGTCTAAGTCAATCTTTGTTAAATAAATATCGTTTCCTCCGTTATTAAGTATTTCTGCCTGCCCAAAAAAAGTAAGTGTATTATTAAATACACCTGATAAGTAAATGTAGGCCCCGTCTTTGCTTAGTTTGATGCCATATGCACTTTCGGTTCCGCTTCCTGCAATAGTTTTAAACCATTGTAGTTGGCCATCTCCATTAAATTTTGCAATAAAAATATCTTGGAGTGCCACTGCATTTACAGTTACGGTGTCAATTTTAATTTCACCGTTGAAATTTCCATAAACGTAATAATTTCCAGTTTTATCCTGAATTACGTCTATTGGATTTGCCTGACCGGTCCCTTTTAATTGTTTTGTCCACATATAATTTTGGGACCAGATGCTTATGGAAATGGTAACCAAAAGCAATGTTAATAATACTGTTTTCATATAGCGTAAATATTTTTAGTTAATCTGTATAATT
>CAZDUU010000628.1:0-1597 GCA_964508675.1 uncultured Bacteroidales bacterium
GTTAATTGAATTGCATATTTATGCATCGGAACATCATGACCTAACACTGCAGCACAAATAACCGTATCCTGGGTAAAATTCTTAGGTACTCCGCCACCTACCATAAAAATACCGGTTTCGCCAGCTTTCATTTTAATTTCTGTCAATTCACGAAAATCAGCCACAGAGTCAATCGTAACATGTTTTTTAGGATTTTCGACCTGATGTTTTACAAGACCAAAACCAGCTGAACTATCTGTAAATGCAGGGCAGAAAATAGGCACATTGTGTTCATAAGCAACCTGAACCAATGAATCTTTCTTTTTTGAATGCTTGGTCAGATATTTACCCATTTCTTTAATAAATTCGCGTGATGAATATGGCCTCATTTCTAGTGAATCAGCAACTTTTTTAATTGCCATATCGCAATTCTGCAATTCTTCTTCATCAATGAAAGTATCGTAAATGCGGTCAATATATAAATCGCGCAAAAGCTTATCGTCCACATTCGGGGTTCCTTTGTAGTGTTTATATCCCAATGCTTCAAAGAAGTCCATATCGACAATAGTAGCGCCTGTAGCAACGATAGCATCTACCATATTGTTTTTTACCATATCAACATAAACCTGCATGCAGCCTGCTGCACTTGTACTTCCTGCAACTGTCAGCATAATGCTGCATTTTTTATCTTTTAACATGCGCATGTAAATATCAGCAGCATTGGCTGTTTCGCGTGAAGTAAATGACATGTTTCTCATGGCATCAATTAAGGTCGTTGAGTCCACTTTTTTTATGTCAATGTGTTTAATGGTTTCTTTTAAAACATCTTTTTTTGTTAACTTTTTCATATTCATGTTTTTATTAAAAAAATTTATATCCTATCATTTTGTAAACTAATTTAGCTGCAAGAAAATTAGGAGCTTTATTATGTTCGTTCGGGCAAAGCTCAACTACATCAAAGCCAACTACATTTCTATGGCGATGAACCTGCTCAAGTAAT
Organism: uncultured Bacteroidales bacterium; assembly: GCA_964508675.1. Classification (GTDB taxonomy): domain Bacteria; phylum Bacteroidota; class Bacteroidia; order Bacteroidales; family GWA2-32-17; genus Ch61. Next base: position 980 of record CAZDUU010000628.1, read on the forward strand.
TCAAGCGTTTCATACCATAAGAGACCACCCGGTTCAGGCGTTCCGGTTGATGGCATGATGGAAGGATCGAAAACATCTAAATCTATCGTTACATATACATTTTTTGTTTTAATACGTGAAATCACATCATCAATCCAACGGCTGTTGTATGCAATTTCATGAGCATAAAAAATATCATCACGGTTGAAAGAATTCAATTCCTCTACGCACTGACTACGAATACCCACATGAATAACCTGACATAATTCTTTAGCACGGGCCATTACACAGGCATGATTATATTTAGAACCTTCATATTCGTCGCGTAAATCGCTGTGTGCATCTAATTGCAAAACGGTTATTGGATCATAAGCTTCTGCATGTGCTTTGATGGCACCAAAGCTTACGGAATGCTCACCTCCTAAAAGAGCAATGTATTTGTCAGAAACATGCATTTTTACATGCTCATATACTTTTTCCGACATTTCTTCGGGTGAGTTGTATGGGCTTAGAGCATCGCACGTGTGAATTCCAACTGTATAAAATTCAGTATCGTATTCAATATCATAAAGCTCCATATTGGCTGATGCTTCCAAAATTGCATCAGGGCCTCTGTCAGCTCCTTTAATCCATGTGCTG
>CAZDUU010000629.1:0-1592 GCA_964508675.1 uncultured Bacteroidales bacterium
TAAAATATTCTTTTTCTTTACTTTTTTACTTTCATTAACATATCTTTATGCACAAAACTACACACAAGAGTGCGAAACCCTTGTCAAACAGGGCGAATACGTTAAAGCAGTTAACAGGGCAGAGGAGGGAATTCAAAAAGAACAAGGAAATTACCCTTTATATTTAACCTATGTCGATGCGGCTTTATATTCTTATAGCTCAAAAAAAGATACCAGTGAAAATATTCTGATTAAAGCATTTCAGAAAATTTCTGTATTAAGTGAACTTTCAAACAATTCATTTGATAAAAATAAATTCAAAACACTTTCAAAACAATTAACTATTCCGGTGTATAGAAAAGCTGCTATATACATAAATAACGAAAACTACCCAAAAGCCAAAGACTGGTTTGAAATGGTAGCCTCATTAAAAGATTGGTCAGATGAGTTTGATCCTGATGTATATTTCTATGCAGGGCTTGCTGCTTATAATTCAAACGATAATGAAACTATGGTAAAGTACTTTGACCGACTAAACAAAAAAATACACAAAGAAGCTGCTGTATATGAAATACTTGGTGGATATTATTTCGAAACAAATAACTTGCAAAAATCGAAGGAAGTATATTTGAATGCTTTAAATAATGGCATTTCAATAAATTTCGAGTCTGTTTTTAATTTAATAACCATTTACGAAAAGCAAAAGAATTGTAGTGAATTTAATACTTATAATAATAAAATGGGTTGGTTTTCTTGTGGGAACATGGATGTAGAAAAAGCTGTTGCACGAGTGTATTATCTATGTAAAGATACTGCAGCTGCTATTGAACAATATAAAAATGTAGTAAGCCAGCAAAACAATGATACAGTTGCACTCATTCAATTAGGTATAATTTATTATAACAGAGGTATCAATGAATTAAAAGAAGCTAAAAGCCTAATTGCAAAGAGCGAAAACAATATTATTCCATTCAGAAAGCTTAGAGATCTTCATATTGAAGATATGAAATCATGCATTCAAAATTTGGATATTGCTTTAAATTTAAATGTTTCATCACCTACAATCATTCAGTGTCTTTATAATGCAAATAAATATCTTCAAAGAAAAGAAGCGATGACAAAATTGAAAAATAAATATCAATTTATTGAAGAATAATTGTTTCTTCAGAAAGAATTATATTTAACATAATATAAATTATATAACTTTTTTATATTTATTAATTCTTTAAATAATCACTATTTTTACGAAAAAAATATGATTTTAGAATTTGATGAAATAAAGGACCCTACGATTTTAGAAGTAGCAAAAAAAATGGTTTTGGCAGGAAGAACTGCTCCCAAAGCTCGTGGAACAGATAATGTTCACATTTTAATTTTAACGGGTAACGATATTCAAAAACTTGCAGAACATATGAGAATTATAGCACAACGCGATTCAGTTCCCTTTTTCGAACGCGATGCATCCAATCTTCAATTTGCTTCTGCAGTTTTATTATTTGGAACTCCATATAAGTCGCTTGGACTTAAAAACTGTGGTTGGTGTGGTTTTCCAACATGTGCTGAAAAGGAAAAATATCCCGATAACCCTTGCGTTTATAATGTACACGACCTTT
>CAZDUU010000630.1:0-1589 GCA_964508675.1 uncultured Bacteroidales bacterium
TGAGATAAATACCAGGTTTAACAGTGAATTCCAATTTACGATAGGATACAGTTCGGATTATTATGATAGTACGAATGCGGGAGATAATGCTATTATCGCCTATGCTTCTAATTTTCAGTGGTTCAATCATTTTCCTCATCATGAATTAGTTCTTCTGCGCAGTATGACAGATAGTGATGTGAGAAATCTATTGGTAGCGGGGAATTATTTTGCATCTAAAAAGGGGTTTTTGAAATATGTGGGGCAATATCTCGTAACGCCCCAATGTCAGGGAATATGGCCTCCATACGATCCTCTTTATAATAATTTTAAAAAATATGAAATAAAATATGTATCAACGACTGAAATAACAAAGCCGGCCATGTATGATGGTGTTTTTATTATGCCAAGATTTTTTTCGGGGCTTAGCAGCAATGATTATTCTCATAACAGAAAATCTGCCGAAAGAATTCGGAAGATAGCTTATGATTGTTTCGACAAAATAATGTCAGATAAAATGGTAATAATAAATTTCCATCAGGCGAATTTTGCCAAAGACAGATTGGCTAATGAATGTTTACAGGATCTCGAGGAGCTTCTCGCTAATCAGAAAACCTACAAAGTAAAATTCCTCACTACGGAGAAACTGGCTGAACTGTACAGTCAGAAATTTTAAAGATCAAAAGACCCCCGCAAATATTTTTTTTTAAATGTAAATTAAGATAGCGCAAAGAGATATATAAGCGTTCGTGCACAGGTGTAAAAAAAGTCTTGACAAGCTAACGAACGTTAGTTATATTATATACGTAAATAACAGACGATATTATTAGTGAGGCTGATATATAATAGACAGGCAATATTTAGACTGTCATTAATTATTACTCTAAAACATAACGAACGTTAGTATTTATATAATATAACATAAAATGCGTTATTGAGACGGGCGGCCCCTGTGCCGGAAAACTTATTTATTATTTATGCGGATTCGGGCTGCCTGTCCATTCTTTTTCACTCTTTTCCTTTTCACATAATTAATCTTTTTCCTGACCGGGATATGCTGTCCTAAGCATTTGTTTTTCCCCGGAGCGATAATCCATTGTCTGCCGTAATGGCGGAAAAGGAGCCTGTTTTGGGTTTTAATTCCGATATACGAAAAGCATTGAATAACTGCATATTTTTCGGCGAATGTTATTTCCCTCATCTTCTGACCGAAAAATCGGCGCCGTTCCACCGCAGACTTCTCGAGATAGCCGAAACCCCCGGAAATGACAGAATATCAGTCCTTGCGCCGCGCGGGCATGCGAAATCAACATGGCTGAGCGTGATATATCCGATATGGAAAATAGTCAGGGACAGGGAAATAAAAATCATCATCGTATCGGACACCGGAGATCAGGCCGAAATGTTTCTCAGGGCGATAAAAGATGAGCTGGAGGCAAACGAAAAGCTTATTTCCGATTTCGGTACGTTCTATCAGAAACAGGGAGCCGGAGCGCCGAATGTGTGGCGGGCTAACGATATAACGGTTCAGCGTTTCTCGCGGGCTAAGGAGCCCACTATCATTTGCGGGGGCACAGGCAAACGAATTGTGGGACGCCGGGCCGATCTGA
>CAZDUU010000631.1:0-1582 GCA_964508675.1 uncultured Bacteroidales bacterium
TTAATCACAATACCAAAGGCTGTTTCGAGAGGCATTGCAACGGACAAATCCTGAGCTATTGCATTTTGCAGGTCGAAAAGCTTTAACAACCTTTTATTCTCATACGAATCAACAGATTCCATAAATTAAATATTTTTGCCAAATTACAAAAATTTCAAAATAAAAAAAAATATTTTTCAATAACAGCTTTCTAATATTGTTATTAGCTTTATTTATCTGCTCTTCTTTTCCAAGTTGTAGTGCGTCCAAACATCGGAGCTCCTACATAACCTCTCAAATCCAGTGTGTTTTTATCTTTCATCGAGATTTTTGCTTTGTATGTATTTCCGCTTTCAGCATCATAAATGATTCCTCCGGTCCATTCATTGTGTTCAAAAATAAAACCTCCCATAAAAATCAAACCAACTATAGGTTTGGATCTTAATTCAGGTTTGGGGTTGTTTTTATCCGTTATTGGTTTCCCGTTTTCCAACGGTTTTTCGACCCAGATTATTTTTCCGGCATACTTCCCATCGCTGGTTTTAAAGATATGAACAACAGCATCCCTTTTCTCGGTTAACCATTTGCCTAAAATATCATCATTTTTTAACTGAGCAGATAAATAATGAGCATTTAATAAAATGAAAACAAGTAAAATATATTGATTAAAAACTATAATCTTTATATGTTTTTTTAAATTCTTCATCTTTAAACTTTCTATTAATTACAATATTTTCAAACAAGTAATCTTCAAACAATCCTTTATTATCATATACTTCGATTTTCAAAGGAATCATTTTGTTTTTATCTATATACAAAACGATTTTGGAAGCATAATCACCTGGCACTTTTATTACACGACCTGCCTTTAATTTTGTAAAAATGTTTTTTATATCGGGATTAAGCTCGAGAATGTGATAATCACAAATATTCAGCTTCAAAGCCAGTTCCTGGGGTGTTGTTTCTTTATTTACACTATAATCAGCAATTTTAAAGTTCTCGTTTTTCATTATAATTTTGTAGCAGGCAACAGAATTAACCAACGAATTTTCATCCATAGAAGAAACGCTATTCCAAGAGTAGTTGTATTTTTGTTTCAGAGACAAAATTATCTTTTTAAAATACTTATAACCAGCCTGATAAATATTATGATGTTTGGTATCTCTTAGTATTTCGCCGAAAGGATTGAGCGTAAGGTTTGGCACAAGCGCTTTATTGGGGTTCACTAAAGCATTCGGAAGTGTTTCAGAATTTATTATTACCTGTGCTCCTGTTGGTGGAATTATTTGTTTAAAATAAATCAGAAAAGGCTTATCGGAAATTTTATAAAATCCTTTATCAACTACGTATTTGTTAAAATTTCTTTCTTTTGCAGTGATATAGCATTGAATCGTGTTAATCGAGTCAACTTTCTTAAAAACGGTATTTATGATGTTTTCTACATTTTGAGAGTAGAGCGGCAGTGAAAAAATCAAAATACATAATAAGGAAAAGATTTTTTTCATGAATTTCATCTCAACAGATAATTTCTCAAACCTAAATATTTTTTTATTAATATGCAAAGTAAAATGTTTGTTTCTTTTTTTTAAAAACGCCTAATTTT
>CAZDUU010000632.1:0-1580 GCA_964508675.1 uncultured Bacteroidales bacterium
AAAAACCGGGACGGCAACGTTTTTTCTGTTGGACATTGGCCCTAATGGGTGACCCTGGAGCCGCTAGTGGTTTGGATTTTACCAGGAATGATTTGCGTTATGGTGAGGGGAAACCTATTTCCACTTTGCACATATTTCCTTGATACGACTATCCACCACAGTGATCGGCTCATCCGAGGCCAACCAAATCTCGATTATTCCTTTCGCAATTGCAGCGGTTTTCTCGGTCAGAACAGCAATAATTTCCAAGTAGGGAATTTCTTCGGGGTCGTTTGGAGCAAACAGCCGAATCGACGCGTCAATAGTGACGAGGTCGCAAGGCGGAAGTTGGACAATCTTTATTGCTTTGTGCCGCGAGTTCGAAATGTAGCTGACGATCGGATTGCCGTCACGATCAGGCGATCCATTTTCAAATGAAGTATTCAGCCAACTCTTCCACTCTTCACTATCAAACTGCTTCTTTAGCCCCCCGCGAACAAGCTCATCCCAGAACGCCACGGCGCGTTCGTATTCAGAACTATTGTTCAAAAAGTTTTCAAATAAGAGACGGCTCATTTTACAAATGCTCTGCCTTTGATGACTTCAATGTCAACTCTTGTCGACCTGGACTCAGGAAGCCCCCAACTCTTACTGACTGGAGCCGAGACACCGCCAGCAGCTCCGGCAGCGGTTATCCAAGCCCTCGCCTTTGCAAAGAGGTCGGCTCGAACTTTGAGCTGACCTCGAGATAATTTCGCTTCAAGCTCACCCACCATTCTCAACCCATCCGAAGCAGTCGGCGGAACGATTTGCGCCCAGGCAACAGATTCTTCGATTCCGCACCCTTGCGCCTGAATTCTCCCTCTGTGAATTGGATCTGATGGATCTTTGGGATCAACCTTGGGATCCTTCGGCTTTGGATTCGACGGGGGTACCGGAACTGGGGTTGGTTTTGGCCAAAAAGTATCGTAAATAACGTCTCCGTAAAAATCCGCAACTGTTCCACCACCCACAACTGGGAGTTGGCTTGCCCCATAGCCAATTCCTGCACCAACTCCCACAGCGCCGACCACCCCAACCGCAACTGTACCGACCCCTATTGCTGCGCCTCCGCCGATAGTCCCACCACTACCGGCGACAACCGTAATGGTCGTTGTGCCGCCGGTAGAACCTGTCCCAATAGTCGTGGCCACGCCTACCGTAGATTCAGCCACTAATCGTCCGTCCGAATCAAACAATGAAACTGGGTTACCATAAGCATAGCCATAGAGATTTGGCCCTCCCCATTCCTCTATTGGATCGCGGCTGAGCCACCTTCCCGTGCTCGCGCTGTAATACCGATACCCGTAATACAGCAGATCAGTCTCATCATCCTGATATCTGGTCGAGAACCGGAACGGATTGGCCTTGGCCATCGGACCGGTCGCACGGATGACTTCACCGAAGGGGCCGTACTCGTAGATCGCGCTGATCGTGCCATCGTCAGCGCTCACAAGCCCTGCGACGTTCCCGTTGCCGTCATAGGCGCAGAAGTGGGCTCCTTGTGAAGCGGTGTTAACCGCCAACAATCCGCCTACCCCACCCGCACCTTGAATCGAGCC
>CAZDUU010000633.1:0-1580 GCA_964508675.1 uncultured Bacteroidales bacterium
AAAAAAGGCTGTCACAAGACAGCCTTTTCATTATTTTTAAATTAAAAAATGTTATTTCTTTATGAGCTTACCAATATATCTTCCATCATTTGTTTTAACTGAAATCATATAAATACCGGTGTTCAAAGAGTTTACTTGAAGTTCAATATTTTGTGTTCCTTTGTTTAAATGTGAGAATTTTTTAGTATTTAGCGTTTGACCATTTAGATTTAAAATACTGATTTCAGCATCTGAATTTTGTGTCATTTCAAAAGTCACGTTAATATTGTCAATAGCCGGATTTGGATAAATGTCCAGGTTGGTTGAATTTTCAACATAATTGTTTTCAGGAACGCTAACAGGTCCTCTGAAGTCTTCGCAACGGAAAATGCCACGACCCATTGTTGCAATATAAATAACTCCATGGTTTTCAACTCCTGTTTGAATTCCATTTCCAATCATACCATTAACAGGCATCCAACCATTATGATGTAATTGCTGACGAATTTGTGAAACAGGAACTTTAGCCATTCCGGTATTTTGTTCAATCCATGAAGGGCTTGTAGTGCTGATATTTTCAGTTACATAAATTCCTTTGTCAGTTCCAAGAATAACCTGATTGCTATTGTTCCATAAAATTAGTGCTGAATATACAGGTAAACCAGCTGGTAAATCACCTTGTTTTGAAGTAAAGTTATGTGAAGTTGTGTCATCAGCAGAAGTTGCTGCATTTGTTGAATAGTAAACGTTTATGCTGTTATTATAATCGGCTATAGTAACTAATAGATTGTTATTGTTTTGAGGATCGACAGCTAATCCATTAATTTTTCCGGTAAATGAACCTAATAATTGTCTTGTGATTACACAAGAAGGAGAGGAGTAAGTTGCTAAAGATTTAACTCTTGCAGCCTGAATATTAGATAATCTGTAAACTTTGCTTGTATTGGTAATTGTATCATAATCAGCAAAATAAATAATGTCTCCATCTGCTGAAAATTCTAAAGTTTGAACCCGGTTTATTGTTGAAACATAAGTAATAGGATACCATGCCGGTGGAATTTTAGAAGGATTTAATGCTTCCCATGAAAGCCAAACTCTACCGTTTAATCCTAAAGCTGTTAATGAAGTATATGTGTCCTTTGTATTTAAAGTGTCTCCTTTAATTATGGCAGTGTCTCCGTTTAAATCAACAGTATTTACAATATGATATAAGTATTGTCCAAAGCCGTTAGATGCAAAAACAGTATCACCCAGATGTAAATTTTTTCCGGCAATAATATCAACATATTGAACAGAATTTGTATCATAGAAATTTTCAAAAACTCTCAATGGAGCAAGGTAAGGTTCTTTGTATGTTCCTAATGTAGGTACTGGAGCAAGTGTGCTAGCTGAGATTGAATCGCTGGCTCCAGTTGTTAAAGCGCTAGCTCCATCATTTGACCTGTATAAATTACCATAAGTTGAACAACCAATTATGCATTTAGGGTTAAATAATGAGCTTTCAATATTACCAGTAACGCCACTTAAATACTGTTGGAAATCTTTAATAGTTGTCCCGGTTAAATTATTTACCAAAAATCCATTATACATGGTTCCGCCCA
>CAZDUU010000634.1:0-1580 GCA_964508675.1 uncultured Bacteroidales bacterium
ATATTGTACACCTTTTGGTAAAAAACAGGTGTATATTATTTCTTTCAAAATTAAACTATTTCTTTCAAACAACAAACAAATTTAATTGATTTTGCAAATCATTTATTATCTCAGTTTAAAACTTAGAGGAAAATGAAACAACACCTTCACATTTTCTCCTTTTAGTTTTCCAGGTTCCCATCTGGGCATAAGTTTTATCACTCTCACAGCTTCTGAATCTAAAAGCGGGTATGCACTTTTCATTACCTTAACGTTTTCAATATAACCGGTTTTCCCGACGACGAATTGAACTTGTACTTCACCAGTGATATTATTCGCTTTTGCTTTTTCAGGGTATTTAAGATTTTTTGATACAAATTCCATCATTTTACCCTGTCCACCGGGAAATTCAGGTTTGTCTTCTACATCATTATAATTGAAAACACTATCGTTTTTATTTGAAGTTGTGTTGTCGTGGTTCTGGCAAAATGCAGAAATGGTAAGCAATGCAAAGTATAAGGTTAATATTTTTTTCATGGCTTTGTGAAATTTTCAATTACACAAAGTTATATTTTTCCTTGCAATGAGCAAAAATTATTTTTCGTTCAGCAATTGTACCTTGCAATCTTCCAGTGCCTGCTTCTTTTCTTCGCTGATTACGGGATATTCAAGTTTTAACGATTCCATGGTTTTTACAATGGCTTCAGAAACCATTAAACGCGCAAACCATTTTTTGTCGGCCGGAATAATATACCAGGGAGCATGTTTGGTGCTGGTTTCGGCTATGGCTTCTTCGTAGCAGTGCTGGTATTCTTCCCAGTAAGCCCGTTCCTTGATGTCGGCAGATGAGAATTTCCAGTTTTTCGATTTATCTTCAATCCTTTCGAGCAGTCGTTCGCGTTGGGTTTCCTTTGATATATGAAGGAAAAATTTTATAATTACCGTTCCGTTTTCGTGCAGGTAACGTTCGTAATCGCGAATCTGGCGATAACGGTCTTCCCATATGTGCTTGGTGATAAATTCCTGTGGAACCTGTTGCGATTTGAGCAAATCATGGACTTTTACTACCAAAACTTCTTCGTAATAGGAGCGGTTAAAAATCCCGATCTGTCCTCTTTCTGGAAGGTTTTTGGATGCGCGCCACAGGTAATCGTGGTCGAGTTCTTCGGCCGAAGGTTGCTTAAAGCTACGTACGTAGGTCGCCTGAGGGTTCAGGCCTGACATGACGTGTTTAATGGCCCCGTCTTTACCGGCGGTGTCCATTGCCTGGAAAATAATTAAAATGGAGTATTTGTCCTGAGCATATAATTTACTCTGCAGATCAGCCATTTTTTCTACATTTTCAAGTAGTTCTTTTTCGGCTTTATCTTTTGATTTGTATTTCCCGGTATCGTTCGTTTTGATGTTATCCAGTCTGAATCCTGAGTGATGTTCTATTTTAAAATCACTGATGCTCATGGTTTTTTGTTTTAAGATTATGAGTTCAAATTTACTGCAAATTATCAATTAAGCAATTATTTCAATGTTAATTTTGGAGCAAAAAAAATCCCGACGAATGCCGGGATCTCTTACTGAAATATTTTATTGATTATTTTTCGATA
>CAZDUU010000635.1:0-1577 GCA_964508675.1 uncultured Bacteroidales bacterium
ATCATGTGTTAATGGTCGCCTATAATTAACATTAGATAACTCCAAAGCTATTACGCTTGCCTCGCTTAATCCTATCCATATCGGAAGAATTTTATTGCTATTTGGTTCCTTCAAAATAACTACGGGAGAATTTGTCGCAGAGTCAATTGCAAGTCCCGATATATAAACCTCTGTCATTTATTCACCTGTAAAATATAGACCGGAGTTATTTTATGCTTAATGTAAATAAAACAGGCTTGGTTAGCCTGTTTTATTCGATTGTTATTTTAAAAATACAAAATATTAATTTTTTTTCAAGTTTATTCCTTGACAACCCAAACTTTAACTTTTGCTGTCATTTCATGTCCAAGGTCAATTGATACTTCAAAAACACCAAGTTCTTTTATGTGTTCTTCAAGTAATATTTTTCTTGTTGGAATATCTAATCCCTTTTCTTTTAATAGTTCTGAAATCGTATGAGCTGATACCGAACCATAAAGATGACCTTCCTCATCAACCTTTACAACTGAAGTAAGAGATATTTTTTCAAGTTCCGTTTTCAGTTTTTCATTTTCAACTTTTAATTGTTCCTGCAATTTTGCACGTTTGTATTTTTCCTGCTCAAACACTTTAACATTATTTTCGTTTGCAACATATGCAAAACCCTGGGGAATCAAATAATTTCTTGCATATCCAGGTTTAACATCTATGACCTGTCCGGCTTTTCCTTTACTTTTTACATCATCTCTCAGAATTACTTTCATAATTAATCTTCCTTTACTTTTTTATTATTATCTGAATTTGTAATTGATCTCATTTTGAACCAGTTATCAAGTATTCCGATACCAACAAGCATAATCGATGAAAATGCCAATGTTACAAAGAACAACATCCAGAAAATTACTCTCGGCAGCCGTCCAAGCGACATTCGATTCATATGAAATACAACAATTGCAATTCCCTGGAACAAATATAATCCGGCAATTAAAATAAACACATTTAGAGCCAGAGGCATTATCGGTTTATAATTAACTAATAACATTCCGAAACCGGCGAGAAAAAACCAAATCGAATGAAAAGGCAATTTAAATTCTGAAACAGGAGGAATAAATTCGCCGGCCTCTCCAATTTTTTTATTTAACCAATTAGTACAAACCATTGAAAACCATGAAACCGAAATTGTACCTAAAGCAAAAATTGCCAGACCTGCCCTTATAATATCATTAAAAATATATATTACATTCTCTGCCGAATTAACAGCTTCGTCATTTGACATAAACGATTTATATATTTCAATTGCATCAGTTTTAAACTTTGCAACTATTTCAGGTGACACTCCCTTAAAAACTAAAGGTAAGCCGAAAATCACCGATACTATCAGACCAGGTAAAGATACAAGAATTAATCTTTTTGTAAAACTTTCATTAAACCATCTTTTTTCACCGATAATTGTACCTGTCAATGCTATTTTTAGAAATACAGGCACTGATATCAAAAAATCCGGAAAGCTGAAAGCTGCCGAAACTATAGTCCCGGCAGCCGAATATATTATACCCGTTATTAAACCGTATTTCTTTACCATCAAAGACACTAAAACA
>CAZDUU010000636.1:0-1576 GCA_964508675.1 uncultured Bacteroidales bacterium
TAGCCAAAAACAGTAATTTTGTTTTAGTTTTGACAACCAAGTATTTTGAAAGAACCTCTTATTCCACATTGCACGATAAAAGTGCGATGGCTTCGCATTCTACATCACGCATTGATCCCAGCTCATTCCCGTCACTTAATGAAAAAGCCTTTGTTATGATTTCGAACTTAGTTATGGACCGGTTAAAAACTATGAATCTTGAACCTGCTGATGTTGTGAGTTACAATTCAGACCAGATGAATTCAGATAAGACCTATGAAATGCTTGAAAAAACAAATAATAAAAATCCGGGTTACCTTATGACATTGGTTATTATGGATATGTCGGGTATTGAAAAAAAAGTTGAAAAAGGTACTCTTTCATTAAGCGATTTGAAAAACTGTGTATTATCAATTAATAAACCCGACGCTACTAGTCCAAATGATTGTTACGCAGTTTCAGGATTCGGTATGAATGCCGAAAATGTATTTAGCAAACTCGAAAAGGCTATCAAAGAAAAATCTGCCGATTATTTTATTGATGAAATGGAAGTTGCCGAATCGAAAAATATTACAAAGAGCGATGTGGATAAACTGATGACTGAGAAGGCAGAAGTGAAAAACTATCCAGACGAAGAAAAGTTAAAAGAATCACAATTGTTAGTTGTGATTCCTTATCCCAGAGGCAATAAACTTACAGATAAAGAATTTGTAAAAGTAGATGAACTGATGAAGAAGTCATATCCTTATTCGTGCAACATTATCAGCAAAACCGAATTTTATGATCAGTTGACTGAAGATAATCAGTATGCACTAATTCTTAAGGAAGGCAATTACGAAGTAAGCAATACTTCTACAAATTATAATAATACCCGGTCGCAAACCAACACCTACAATACTATCATGTTTTATGGAATTATTAAAGATCTCAGTACTTTAGACGGATATTATGGTGCAGATGTTGAAAAAACGAAAAAACAGCATTTTTCCACTCCCAGCATGGCCATTGAAGCCCTGTTGAAACAGATGTCTAAATATTATCAGTGGAAAAAGTAATTTTTTGATCAAATATTATAAATAGCTCAGGCTTTTGCCTGGGCTATTTTTGTTTATACGCAAAGGAAATAAGTTTACGCACTTGTTCGGCTAAAGATGAGAAAGGGGGCTAAGTTTTTTCTTTTTAATCTTTGCGTAATTCTTTGCGAACTTTGCGGTTAAAATCTTTTTACATATGCTAAAACTCAATCTTATAGCTAAGTACCGGCAGTACTACGGTATATTTTTCCCGTTGAATCTGGTTGGTTTTGTAGTTGTAGGAATATCCGTCGTAGGAGGGTGAACCCAGCGCATTTTTCAGCTGGAATGTCCATATGCTTGAGTGGCTTTTCTTGTTGATGCGGTAAGAGAGCGAGAGGTCGAGATAGAATGTAGGCGGGAGCTGGTTCTCAAATGCCATGGTTTCGTCATAAATAACGGTTTTTCTTTCCAGTGATTCGCTTACCAATACAGGGCTGATCCGTTCGCCACCCATGTAATTGAAACGTGCATTCAGGCCAAAAATCCTATTTTTATTCATAAAAAATTCTTTTCCCAGCAAA
>CAZDUU010000637.1:0-1565 GCA_964508675.1 uncultured Bacteroidales bacterium
CCGAATGCAATCGTTGCAACGATGACATCCACTTCTTCCATCAGAAAGGCATCCTGATTACGGCTACGTGTGGATGCATCCATACCTGCATGATAGGGAAGAGCTTTAATGCCATTTGCAACAAGTTTTTCGGCCATTTCTTCCACTTTTTTACGGCTCAGGCAATAGATAATTCCTGATTTGCCCGGATTATTTTTAATGTATCTGATAATTTCTTTGGTAGCTCCGATTTTTGGACGTATTTCGTAATAAAGGTTCGGGCGGTTAAATGAAGTATTGAAAATCTCAGCATCCTGAATTCCCAAAGTTTTTAAAATATCATATTGAACTTTTGGGGTGGCAGTGGCGGTAAGAGCAACAACAGGAGCATTGCCAATTTCGTTAATCATGGGGCGGATACGACGATATTCAGGTCTGAAATCATGTCCCCATTCAGAGATACAATGTGCTTCGTCAACTGCAAAAAATGAAATGTTAATTTTTTTGAAGAAGTCAATATTTTCTTCTTTGGTTAATGACTCGGGTGCTACATATAAAATTTTTGTTTTTCCCTGTATAATGTCGTTTCTTACCTTGGTAATATCGGCTTTTGAGAGTGATGAGTTAAGGAAATGTGCTACTCCTTCTTCCATACTGAAGGCTCTCATTGAATCAACCTGATTTTTCATCAGAGCAATAAGAGGTGATATTACGATGGCTGTTCCATCTAATGCTAATGCAGGTAATTGGTAGATGAGTGATTTTCCCCCGCCGGTCGGCATCAAAACAAAAGTATTATTCCCATTCATGATATTTTGAATGGCTTCTTCCTGTTTGTTTTTAAACTTGTCAAATCCGAAATACTTCTTCAACAGCTCATGCAACGAGGTTTTGTTTTCGGTTTCTATTTCCATAACTATATGAGTGTTACCTATTAATAATTTATCTAATTTTGCAATCTAAATTAAATACTTTTTGCGAATTAATTTATGTGTTTTATCCGTATTTTGACGAAATTATAATATTTTTACATGAATAGAAGTGTTAAAGAAATAGTAAAAGAAACCATTTTGACAGAGGCTCAGGCTATTAGTCGTTTAGTAGATGGTTTAGATGATTCAATTAATGAAATAATTTCAAGAATTTTAACATCAAAGGGACGCGTGATTGCAACCGGTATAGGTAAAAGCGCAATTATTGCTCAAAAATTTGTCGCAACGCTCAATAGCACAGGGACCCCGGCTGTCTTTATGCACGCTGCAGATGCTATTCATGGCGATTTGGGAGTAATATTGCCTGATGATATTGTTTTTTGCTTGTCAAAAAGCGGAAATACTCCGGAAATAAAAGTGTTGGTGCCTCTTATAAAGCATAACGGCAATGTTCTGGTTGCTGTAGTCTCAGATACAAATTCGTATCTTGCTACTCATGCAGATTATATAATAGCTGCTACGGTAGAACGCGAAGCGTGTCCTAATAATCTGGCCCCGACTTCAAGCACAACAGCGCAATTGGTGGTTTGTGATGCAGTTGCAGTTGTTTTACTTCAACTAAAAGGTTTTACGGCGCAGGATTTTGCGAAATTT
>CAZDUU010000638.1:0-1564 GCA_964508675.1 uncultured Bacteroidales bacterium
TAATGCAATTAGCTGGTCTTCATGTTCCTCTTCGGATTTTTTTACGGCTTCGGCTTCGGGCATGTAGGGTATTACTCGTTCGTAAACATCCTGAATTTTTGCCTCCTGTCGCTCCATAAGCCTTAAGGCGAATGTAAGCCCAAGAATTTTCCCGCAAATGGTGAAAAACCATACTACAGTTCTTTGAGGGGCTACATCAACCCCCGATATCTGTTTGAAGATATTGTAGTGTTTGAGTTCCTCACCAGCAATTTTTGCTAAAACAGTTTTATTGTTCTTGTCGATTGTTGATTTGGCCAGATTCTTATAAACCTGGTAGCCAGTAATTTCCTCTCGCTGGAATAGTTTTGCATGCTTTACAAGTTCTTCTCTAGTCATTGGTTAGTATTTACTTTTTGTTGAAGTATTGTTTTAGCTTTGCCACAGTACTGGCAATGGTTTCGGCATTGGTTTGCTGAACGGTATTTTCCGGAAGCAATGCCGAAACAAATGAGAGTCCGGTATGGTTGGTATTGTACCGGGCTACGATTTCGCTGCCGCTCATATGGAACTGGGTTACACCCTTCTGTGCTAACTCTAGGATATTGCTGTGATTAATTCCTCCTCCGGCAATTAGGGCTATTTTGTTACCTCCCTCGGAAATTAACTGCCTTATCAGGTCTAAGCCATCAACGGCCTTGTTTTTTTGCCCTGATGTTAGTAGGAAATTGCATCCACATTCGATAATTTCATCTATTGCTTTGAATGGTTCGGGCATAATGTCGAAGGCGCGGTGAAAGGTAAAGGTCATTGGTTTGGCTGCCCAAACCAGTTCTTTAGTTCTTTCCTTATCAAGAGTACCATTCTCCCGGAGTATACCGCTGACAACCCCTTTAACCCCAAGTTTTTTACATACCTCAATATCGCGGAGCATTTGACGGAATTCCATTTCGGAGTACACAAAGTCGCCAGGGCGGGGGCGAATAAGAACGTGAACCGGAATATTTAGCTGGTTTAGGGTTTCGGCAATGCATCCAAACGATGGGGTGGTGCCCCCAATGTAAAGGTTCTCACAGAGTTCTATTCGATTGGCTCCACCTTTTTGAGCGTTAATGGCACTCTCTACAGAGTTGGCGCAAACCTCAAGGGTAAACATCGTTTACTGCTTTAGTGCTGAAAGTAGCTGTTCGCCAAGGTTTATGCTATAACCCGATGAATGATATACTATCTCTCCGTTGTTGTTCACAACAAGAACAACAGGGTATTCCAGCTGTTTGCCAACTGCCTGCCCTACCTTAGCCTCAAATTGGCCATTTATATCATTCCCGAGGGTAATGGTATTGGGGTAGGGCTTTCCATCGAAAATGGATGTCAAATCGGTTTTTGCCGATTTACCACTTGCCAGAATAAGGGCAATACTATTTCCTATGCCACTAAACTCCCTACTTAGGCTGCTAATATCGCGAAGCAAATGCTTTGTAGGTTCAGTAAGCGGGTCGATAATGGCGACTATTGCTGGTTTATCCTTGGTAATCTGTTCAATTGTTTGGGGGTTCTGGATAAAAGGTATGGCGATATCGGTGCT
>CAZDUU010000639.1:0-1560 GCA_964508675.1 uncultured Bacteroidales bacterium
ACATACAAGTGCTTGTGGAAACTCTCTATAGGTCTTGTATATAGTTGCCAAATTGATTATTAACGACCTTTTTCTGACTAAATTTCCTCGATGTGCTACCAGATGCGCTCGAATCAATTCATCTCCTCTCAATTGCTTTATTTGCAAAAGTATGGTTGCTTCTTGTTTGTTAAATGCTCAAGGATGTCTTTTTAAGGCTCTCTGTTATGTTTTAGTTATCTTGGCGTACTCGGCTTTGGTTTTTGTGTTATTTTTCAATAGAAGAGATTTAAAGCCTAAATTGCATGGTGTTGTGTTTGTGCCTAAAACAGTTCTTAACTACTTGCCTGTTGCAAGGCTGTGATTTTATTGGTTTAAGCTCCGGTGATTTGAGTTTGATGCCCTGTATTTGCAGCCTTTAGTTGGCGGCTAGCACCTTGAATAAGCGATGTTTGGCGGGTTCTTTTGTTTGTTAAAATAAATAACCGAAAATTTTCAGCCTCTCTTTCAGCCCCTCAAAATATGCTTTTAATCAATTGAATTTCAATGATTTACGGATGTAATTAAAATTCATTTCAGCCTCTCTTTCAGCCACAATATATTAATATTATATTAAAAATATAGATAAGAAGATTCGGGTTGAGTTTTGGTTGAGTCGACAAATCACGCTGTAATGATTTCTCTTACGAATCAATGTACCGCCAATCGCTGATGGCAATCAGGGTGTTTTTGAGATATGGGTGAGATGCTTTTTGAAGCTTAACAGATGGACGGTCTGAAATAGTTTTAGAGTCCGTTTTTCTTAGAGTCATGCACAGTATTTTATGAGATTAACAATCACGATTTTCATTTGTTAATGCAAATATAGATATAATAATTGACATAAGTGCTATAAATGCAATTTATTTTAGCAAGAAAAATGTTACTATACTGATATTTTATCAAAAAACGATGATTTTACACATTATATATGCAACGTGTTATTTATGTGTTATATAATTACCATAAATATTTTATTGTTCGCCTACGATTTTTATTTCTACGCCTAGAATTTTAAAAAGTTGGCGTAGGATTTTTAATTGTTGGGAATAAAATGATGGAGGGAAATTTGGCAGGTAACAACGGGAAAAAGAAGTCTCTTTATTGCATAATAACTATAATCTATGAATGCAATAACGACAAAACGGACTCAAAGTGAAAACAAAAACTTCAACCATTTGATGGCTCAGCTCGATAATGACTTCAATGAGCCATACCAAAGGGAGCAATCAGAATATGATAAGTTCAACAAGGTTGATTCCATAAGTACGGTAGTTGTAGCTTTCGACGGTGACAAACCTGTGGGTTGTGGTTGTTTCAAAGAGTATGACAGTTTTACCTCTCTATATTTTCTGGAAGTGAAATTAATTTATTAACTTTGTATAAAGTTAAAGTATGAGTCATTCCAAATTGGGAGGTTCTATAATAATTGCTAAAAAGATGGAAATCAAGAATTTGATAAGCGAATGCACTGCATATGATTTCAAATTGATGCTTGAAGAGAAGAAACCAAAAAGTTGGTTGAAGAGCGTTAGTGCTTTT
>CAZDUU010000640.1:0-1544 GCA_964508675.1 uncultured Bacteroidales bacterium
CGAGTACAATCCGAACCTTGAGAAATCGTTTATTGCAGATCATTGGAAGATGGGAGACCTGCTCTATCAGACAGGATTGCTGTTCGGAGCGTTGTCCATTAAGGGGACAGGCATCAAATTGTTCTCGGACTGGGCGGGAAAGACGATGGACGAATACAGGGATGATCTAAGCCTGTTGGAGTTTGATGGGGGATCGACCTCCATGGATGTTTATAAAAAACTCATACTGTGCAGGGAGATTTCTGAAGCTGTTAGAAAATGTTAATGAATTGTTACAGGTAATCACTTGAATATTTTCAAGTGTAGTATATCATAGATAGATACATCACCGGTTATCGGGAAAAGAGATCGTTCTTGGACATCATATCATTTTTATTGTTCATTCCATACTAATTTCCGAGAGAAACGGACTGGGTTTATTCCATATGGTCACTATATAAAGTTCATCCTTTGCCCTTGTCATTGCGACGTAGAAAAGCCTCCTTTCCTCTTCCAAGAAAGTTTGGTTTTTCTTGAGTTTTAAGGGCAAGATAAGATATGATGACTTTTCCCGACAAGGGAAACCAATTGGATAATCATCGACTCCCGCGATTATCACAACGGAAGCTTGACTGCCCTTGCTCTTATGCGCCGTCAGTACTGAAATATTTTCCGGCGAAAGCCCTTTTTCGCATGGCAATCTCATCTCTCTTAATTTCCCAATTATTTGATCAGCCGTCTTATTGACCCTGGTCAAGATCATTATCTCACCAGGACTCTTACCTTGTGATACAATATCAGCGGCTAATTGCGAAGTTCTTTCGGCTAGCCTTGAATCGTAATTTCCGTTTGTTGCTTTTGATTTTATTATAGTTATCTTTTTTCTGCTTTCTTTTTTTGAAAAAACATGTTTGGAAATTTGTGAAGCCCCGTTGTTTGAAATTAACTGATTTGACGCACGAACAATATTTTGACGGGAACGATAATTGTGTTTTAGATACATTTTTTTAACTGGTCTATTAAGATATTTTTCAAAGTTCACAAATATGTCAACATCCATTCCAGTGAACCCGTATATCGCTTGCCAGTCATCACCAACACAAAAGAGCTTACATCCAGGATTGATCCTTAACAAAGCAGATATAAGGCGCAATCGCTGATGGCTTATATCTTGAAACTCGTCGACCAAGATATAATCCAACTCATTTTTGAATAATGAATTTTTTTCTTCGCCCAATTTATTGATGGCTAGATTGATGAGATCTGAAAATTCGAACTTTTTCATTTCGGTCAATCGTTTTTGGTATGATTGATAGACCACCAGTGAGATATCGCAGAACCTACGTTGTCGTTCTGAGATTGATGACGAATAGTATGCTTTTTTTACATCATCCAACGACATGCCATTTTCTTTTACATGATCAATGAATGTGATTATATCTTCAGGTACACTATAAAAAGATTGTTTGACATCTTCTGTTGAAAGATCTACAATCTCATTAACTAAGCATTTCTCCCAGATTGGAACGCTAATTTTCCTATCGATCATGATTTGATTTATCTGG
>CAZDUU010000641.1:0-1541 GCA_964508675.1 uncultured Bacteroidales bacterium
ATCAACCACGGTGCCTTCGCGCGATTTCATTTTTCCTTCGGGAAGTTCTACCATGCCGTACGATAAATGGTAAATCTGGTCAGCCCATTCAAATCCCAGTTTTTTCAGAACCAGCTTGAGCACTTGGAAATGGTAATTTTGTTCGTTGCCCACCACGTAAATCATCTTATCGGGCTGATATTCATTGTATCTCAGAATGGCTGTTCCTATATCCTGTGTCATATAAACCGAAGTACCGTCGGAACGTAGCAATAATTTCTCGTCCAGGCCATCCTGTGTCAGGTCAACCCATATTGAACCGTCTTCTTTTTTTAAGAATATACCCTTTTCGAGCCCTTCAATAACATGTTTTTTGCCGAGTTGGTAGGTTTCAGATTCGTAATAAATTTTATCGAAACAGATTCCCATTTTTTCATAAGTATCTTTAAATCCGGCATATACCCATTCGTTCATTTGTTCCCAGAGTTGGCGGATTTCTTCGTTACCCTGTTCCCATCGAAGGAGCATTTCCTGTGCTTCGATAATAAGCGGAGCTTTTTTATCTGCTACTTCTTTGGTCAAACCTGATTCAATGAGTTCATTGATTTGTTTTTTGTATTCTTTGTCAAACAGAACATAAAAGTCTCCGACTAATTTATCGCCTTTTTTTCCTGCTTGTTCGGGAGTGACGCCATTGCCCCATTTCTGCCATGCCAGCATAGACTTGCAGATATGAATACCACGGTCGTTCACTAAGTTCACTTTGATAACTTCGTTGCCGGCGTCCTGCAATATTTTTGAAACACTGTCGCCTAATAAATTATTACGTATATGTCCCAGGTGTAAAGGCTTATTAGTGTTGGGTGAGCTGAACTCAATCAATATTTTTTGATGGGTCTTGTTTGTATCGTTTTTGATATTTTCAAGTTCACATAAAATGGAAGAATTGCTAAAACTGATATTCAGAAAACCTTTCACCACTTCAAAACTTTCCAATTCGGGATACTTATTGACCAGAAATTCGCCGGTTTGCTTTGCTATTTCGTCCGGGGATTTGCGGATTTGTTTTACCCATGGAAAAACATTGATAGTAAAATCACCCTTAAATTCTTTTCTGGTTTTTTGAATCTGCAATTCTTTTCCTGCTTCAATATTGAATAGTTCTGTTAATGCCTGTTTTACTGCGTTCAATAATAATTCTTCCATGGATTTTTTTTTGCAAAGTTAAACATCTAATTAAGATTTTGAAAAAATATGGACTCCATTAATTCCTGATATTATATATAATGTTTCGAAGTGTCTGTCAAAAAATGAACCGGTATTCATAAATTTTATTACTTTTGCATGAAACAATATATTTATGGAAAGTTTGATTCGCGTTCTGATGATTGATGCATCAACAGGTTATTATAAATTAACCCGTTTCCCGATAGGAAAGTATTATTGCCCTGTGGATGTTGGCTTTCATCTGGCCTCCTCAAAAAATTCGTTGACAATTGGAACAGGTGTGCTTGCAAGTTCCATTTTACCCTGATTAAATCGTTTGAGATTTACAAGTTTTT
>CAZDUU010000642.1:0-1528 GCA_964508675.1 uncultured Bacteroidales bacterium
TTTTCAAAGTAACTCCCATTCCAAAGTGGGAGCAGGCTTTCATAGATTTCTTTGCCTGTTTTTTTATCTTTTTGCTCGATTAAATCCCTTACCTGTGCCAGATATTCTTCCGGTTTGGCTGAAAATTGTTTTAAAGGTTGTGCAAATAAGTTGATTCCTAAAAAGGTGAAAAGAAAATATATGCTTAATTTTTTCATAATCAGTTCTTTTTAAATACTAAACAATACCAATCGTCTTTTGCCTGCGTGTTTTGAAATATCAATCCTTTTTCAGTTGCAGATTTTTTTAGAATTTCTACATCAGGTTCAATAAATCCGCTCAATATCAGCAGGCCATTGCTTTTTAAATATTTTTTATATGACTCCATTTCGCTCAGGAGAACATTTCTGTTTATGTTGGCCAGAATAATATCCGATGGTTCCGGTTTTACTTCATCTATGGTACCTTGTTTAACCGTTATACAGTTGCACTGATTGAGTTCAATGTTTTCTATGGTATTCTCTACCGACCAGTGATCAATATCATATGCCAGAATGCTTTTGGCTCCGAGTTTTTCTGCGGCAATAGCAAGTACTCCGCTTCCACAACCGGCATCAATAATGGTTTTGTTTTTTAATTCAGTACTAAATAATTGTTCTATAATGAGTTGTGTTGTATTGTGATGTCCTGTTCCGAATGCCATTTTGGGTGTGACGATGATTTCTAAGGGGAATGTTTCTGTTATTTCATGGAAAGGAGCCTTAATAATACATTTATTTTCGATAATGACAGGTTCGTACGATTTTTCCCATTGCTCATTCCAGTTTCTGTCGGGCATAGGTTCAATTTTATATTGACAAGCAGAAAGTGTTTCGTTTAGAATAGTTTCAAATGCTTTTTTATCAAATATATTCTCATCAATATAAGCTTTCAGCATGTTTTGCTCGTTCCAGAACCCATCGAAGCCAGATTCTGAAAGACGTGCTATAAAAATTTCAACGGTTTCTTCCTGAATAAAAGGTAGTTCAATAGCAATCTCTAAGTAACTCATTACATCAATAAATAAGTGCTAAAAATAGAAAAAATAAGTTTTACAGGCAAATTTAAAAGGATTGTTGATAAACTTAATTTATTGTCATATATTTGTAAAAACAATAGTTTCTGTTGTAAAACAAATATATTATGCGTAATTGTCTCGTATTGTTAACATTAATATTATTTCCTGATTTGTTTTATTCGCAAAATTGGAGATGTATTAAATCGGATGCCATTACTTATTTTTCAAAAGATACTACATGTATTCATGCAATCAGGATTGACTCTGTTGAAAATTATTTGGATTCAACTGTGCTGAGAAGTTTTAATATGATAAGACCTTTGGACAATGGTTCTTTTACTTTAAAAGGCGATTCGTGGATTGGTGAAAAAGTAGTAGAAAAGAATGACGGATGGACTAAGTTTTTCAATTTTAAACATGAACCCATATTGATAAATAGCCGCTCTCAGTTAAATGATATTTGGTATTTTTATAATTATCCCACAGGTGCTT
>CAZDUU010000643.1:0-1521 GCA_964508675.1 uncultured Bacteroidales bacterium
GGAAACGATTGATGTTGCTTTAGTTGGTAAATATGTTGAACTGGCTGATGCATATAAATCCATAATAGAATCATTAATTCATGCAGGCGCAGTAAATAATGTCAAAGCTAAAGTTCATCTTATACATAGCGAAGTGCTTACTGCTGAAAATGTGGAAGAAAAGCTGAAAGGGATGAAAGGAATTATTGTAGCTCCCGGTTTTGGACACAGAGGAATTGAAGGAAAAGTGGTTGCCGTTAAATATGCCCGCGAAAACAATGTTCCTTTTTTGGGAATTTGCCTTGGAATGCAGATAGCCGTTATTGAATTTGCACGGAATATATTAGGTTTTAAAGATGCACATTCAACAGAAATGAACAGAACTACCCATTATCCGGTGATTGACCTGATGGAACAACAAAAGGAAATTACAGAAAAAGGAGGAACCATGCGTTTGGGAGCTTATACCTGCGAACTGGTAAAGGCAACTAAAGCCCATAAAATATATAATTCAGATACTATAAGCGAACGCCATCGTCATCGTTATGAATTTAATAACCAGTATTTGAAAGATTTCGAAAATGCCGGAATGAAAGTTGCCGGTATTAATCCCGATATGAACCTGGTTGAAATAGTGGAAATTCCTAAGCATAAGTGGTTTATTGGTGTTCAGTTCCATCCCGAATACAGAAGTACCGTGGAAAATCCGCACCCCTTATTTGTTGATTTTATTAAAGCTGCAATCAAATAATCTTCCATTATCGTTTTAACTTAATGGATAAAAGTATATTTTCAGAAAAAAACAAAAAACCAGGAGGCGATGACTTAAAAGTAGCTTTAGGCGATAGTTTAAATTTATGGCTGGAAATTTACCAGTTTGTCCATGAAAAATATCCTGCTGCATCAGATGAGTGGAACTATGCTGGCGATAAATACGGATGGAGTTTCAGGGTAAAAGATAAAAAACGTGCAATAGTTTACTTATTACCAAGGGACAAATATTTTAAAGTAGCCTTTGTTTTTGGTCAGCAAGCTTTTGATGAGATAATGAAAGCTAAAGTTTCTGAAAATATCAAAACAGAACTTGCAGAAGCAAAAGTTTATGCAGAGGGAAGGGGAATTAGGATAGATGTTGTTGATAATAAGGTTGTTAAAGATATTAAAATACTGGTGGAAATAAAATTAGCACACTAAATTAATTTCCTGTTTTTTTACCGACTTTTAATAATTCAATTTCAAAAACCACCGATGTGTAAGGCGGTATAAGGCCTGTTGACGAACCTTCTTTTCCAAATGCCATAAACGACGGGATTACAAAAATTGATTTTTCACCTTCGTGCATCATACCAATCGCTTTTTCAAGCCCTTTTATTACCTGCCACTCAGTCCCATACACAAAGCTGAAAGGTTCGCCACGTTTTCGGGTGCTGTCAAAGAGTTTTCCATTCAGGAAATAGCCTTCAAAATGTACCGTGATAGTATCACCCAATTCCACATTTTTGTCGTTTCCTGATTTTTCAGGTATTTTGTATACTGCAGTAT
>CAZDUU010000644.1:0-1518 GCA_964508675.1 uncultured Bacteroidales bacterium
AATGCCTATAGTCTTTCCATTCAACCTTCCAAATCCTACTACAATATTTTCGGCAAATTTTTCATGTACCTCAAAAAAGGTATCCGAGTCAAGTAAAATATTTATTACTTCTTTTATATCATATGGCCTGTTGGGATCGTCAGGAACAATATTGTTTAGATATTCCTGTTTTGATTCGTTAAACTGAAAATGCACTGAAACAGGGAGTGGCTCAAAATTATTTAAGGGCAAATAAGACATGAGTTTCCTTACGCCTAACAAGGCATGTTCTTCGTCATCGTATATAAATTGAGCAAGTCCACTTTTTGAGGAGTGAACGGAAGCTCCGCCTAATGTCTCCATATCAACATCTTCGTTTAGAACTTCTTTAATAACATCCGGGCCTGTAAGAAACATGTACGATGTCTGGTTGGTCATAAATATAAAATCGGTCAAAGCCGGTGAATATACAGCGCCTCCGGCTGCCGGTCCAAGAATAACGCTTATTTGCGGAATGATTCCTGAAGATCTTACATTATTTCGAAAAATTGCAGCATATGCCGAAAGACTTTTCACTCCTTCCTGAATTCTGGCACCGGCCGAATCGATTAGTCCTATTATCGGAGTTCCCAATTTAAATGCCATTTCCTGAATACGGGCTATTTTCATTCCGTGAGCATATCCAAGCGAGCCTCCCGAGACAGTAAAATCCTGGGCAAAAGCAAAAACACTTCTTCCCTGAATAAGTCCTCGTCCGGTAACTACGCCATCGCCAAATGTAGATTTTTTATCAGAAAAAGAAGACTGTGCAGGTTCCACAAACGCACCTATTTCGAAAAAAGTTCCTTCATCAAACAAGATATTCAGACGTTCACGGGCAGTTAGTTTTCCTTTCAGGTGTTGTTTTTGTATGCCATTTTCTTCAGTTTGTTGTAAGATTTGCAGCCTTTTTTCGAATATATCTTTGTGATTCATAGAGCTTTCTGATTGATTAAAAATTTCAAAGCTCACAAATATACTATTTTTTTTCAATTAAAACCTAAACAAAGTCATTATCAAAGGTAAAAGTGAGAGTCAGAGATAAAAATGAAGATTCATTGGTTTTCAAATTCTTTTATTTCATACTTTCACGTATTTACTAACCAAATCATACAGTTCCTGTCTTTTAATTGGTTTTGTAACATATCCATCAAAAGCATCGCTAAATTTTTGAATTTCATCTTCCATCGCATATGCCGATTGAGCAATAACAGGTAATTTAGGGTGCTGCTCTTTTATGATTTTAGCAGCAGTATATCCGTCCATATGAGGCATTTTTATATCCATCAGGATTAAATCAATTTTAGTCCCAGACTTACACCATTCAATGGCTTCTATACCATTTTTAGCCTGAATAAGACGGGTTTTTGAATTTGCAAAAAGTTCCTGCAGATATAAAAAATTATACTCTTCGTCTTCAGCAACAAGAACCACAATGTTATCTATATTAACCCGTTGTGCATTTATAAAAAAGATGAAAAAAGTTGTTCATCGAATTAT
>CAZDUU010000645.1:0-1516 GCA_964508675.1 uncultured Bacteroidales bacterium
CCGTTTGAAGTAATCGAATTACCATTTCCTTTAATAAAAATTGGATTAGCCGAAGTACCGGTCGCTGTAATAACATAGCCACCAACAGGTGCTGTTTCAGGCGTTCCGGCAACTAAGTCGATTGTAACACCTCCGGCACCAACTCCCTGGGTATTCAAATCAGTTATCGCAGCCGCAAGGGTTGGATAATCAACAGGAATCTGCTTTGTTCCCGTAAGCTGCCCATAGGTAATTGCAACCCAAAGCAGCATGATAGTAGTAATAAATAAACGTCTCATATAAATTTAGTTTAGTTAATAATCCAGACTTTATGAACCAACAAAGATATGATAATTTTTGTAAACAAAAAACGTCATTTGTTAGAACAGGAAAGAATCAACTTTCGTATTTGCATGGAATAAAAAAAATACAGACCTTTGCCCATTATAATATCTCTATGCTTAGGATAAAACGGTTACACATGTTTATGATAAAGTCCTATATCGGGCCTTTTATCTTTACTTTTCTTATTGCTGTTTTTGTTCTTCTGATGCAATTTTTATGGAAATACATTGATGAGTTTGTCGGAAAAGGAATTGCATGGAATGTCATGGGCGAGTTGTTCTCGTATGCTTCAATAAACTTTATACCAATGGCACTTCCTTTAGCCATTTTACTTTCATCTATCATGACTTTCGGAAATCTTGGCGAGTACTTTGAACTTACAGCAATGAAAGCATCCGGAATATCACTGTACAGAATCATGTACCCCCTTATTGTTTTTGTTGTTACTTTAAGTATCGGAGCTTTTTTGTTTTCTAATTATATATTGCCTGTTGCTAATCTCAAATTCTACTCATTACTTTTTGATGTCCGAAGTCAAAGGCCAGAAATTCTTATTAAACCCGGAGTTTTTTACAATGGTATAGACAACTATAGCATAAGAGTAAGCGGAAAGAACAGGGAAACCAACATGTTATATAATGTAATGATTTATGATCATTCCAATATTCGAGGAAACACAAGTATTTTATTGGCCGATTCAGGTAAAATGGCATTATCACCTAATAAAGACTTTTTAATGATTGAGCTTTATCATGGAAAAAAATATGAAGAACTTATAGAAAATCCTCAAAAGTGGACAAAAACATTCCCGCATCAATATCAGGCGTTCGACGAACAAAGAGCTAAGATTGCATTGTCTGGTTTTACATTTACCAGATCAGACGAGAGTCTGTTTAAAGAACATTACCGAATGCTCAATATAATGCAGTTAAAAAAGACAGAAGACTCACTCCAACAATCGTACAACGAGTTTAAAAAGAATTACAAAAACACCTGCCAGGGAGGTTTTTTTAAAGCTTATGTAAAAAAAGACAGTGCAATAAAAAATATTGATACCATAAAAACGGATTTAAAAAAAGTAATTGAAAGATTTAACAGAAGCGAACAGCAGCAAATTCTGGAATTAGCATTAAATAATGCCCGTGCTCAGCAATCTTTTATCCAGACCTCGGCAGATGAGGAAGAGTCAAAA
>CAZDUU010000646.1:0-1513 GCA_964508675.1 uncultured Bacteroidales bacterium
CTTTCTAAACTGGTAGCCAATGCGTTCTTAGCCCAGCGCATCTCTTCGATCAATACCATTTCAGCTTTATGTGAAATCACAGAGGCCGATGTTACTGAAGTTGCGCATGCAATAGGCAAGGATAGCCGGATTGGTCCAAAATTCTTAAATGCTTCCATAGGCTTTGGAGGCTCTTGTTTTAAAAAGGACATCCTCAATCTCGTTTACCTTTGCCGAACCCATGGCCTTGATATCGTAGCCGATTACTGGGAAAGTGTTGTGCGCATGAATGATTACCAGCAGGATCGTTTTATATTGACTATGTTAAAAGCAATGTTCAATACTCTGGCTGGTAAAAAGATATGTCTGTTTGGCTTCGCTTTTAAGGCTAATACGGGCGACACGCGAGAAAGCCCGGCTATCAATATCACAAAGCGTTTACTTGAAGAGCGTGCCCATGTTGTCATTACCGATCCAGAAGCGCTCGGTAATGCGAGAATAGACCTTGAAAGTTATTGTTTAAACCATGAAAATGCGTCAGTATCGTTTGTCGAGAATACCTACGATGCGTCAATCGGTTGTGATGCGATTGCTGTTATGACTGAATGGGACGTTTACCGTACACTGGACTACGAACGGATATTTACCAATATGCGTAAACCGGCCTTCATTTTTGATGGTAGAAATATTTTGGATCATCAAAAATGTTACAATATCGGATTCCAAGTTTATCCCATTGGAAAGCAGTCATATTTAAATATATGAACGTTATCTAAGATGACCCAAATCTGCTAACGGAAAATCTGGGTTGGATGCAAAATAAAACAACAAACACACGGCAGGCTTTTTGGGTGGGTTTAGGCCAATTAAGCGCCTTTGGTATATCTATTATCAGTACGATGATACTTTCGAGGTATTTTGAAAAGGCTGATTATGGAACCTATAGGCAGGTAATATATATATATCAAGCTTTATTGGTAGTTTTTTCTGTCGGACTTCCCCGGGCATTCTCATATTTTTTGCCGCAGCAAGATATGAACCAAGGCAAAGATATAGTGTTTAAAATTAGCAAAGTCCTTTTTCTGGCAGGTTTAGCATTTTCAACATTTCTTTATTTTGGTGCATCCATTATTGCATCTATACTAAAAAATCCAGAATTGGTAACAGGCATTAAATTGTTCTCGCCTGTGCCAATGTTTTTATTACCCACATTAGGTATAGAGGGTATTTTTTCTACTTTAAGAAAGACACATATTATTGCAGTATATAATATCAGTACCCGTACGCTTATGTTGATAGCAATTACGCTTCCGGTCATTTTATTCGGCGGAGATTATAAAACTGCAATTTATGGTTGGGTTGTTTCATCGTTTCTAACATTTCTTATAGCTTTATATTTAAAAGCAATACCCTATCGAAATATAGAAACAAAGAAATCAAATTATTCGTTTACTGATATTTTTTCTTATACATTGCCCATTATGCAGGCAAGTTTATACGGGATTGCATTAAATTTTGCCAATCAATTTTATAT
>CAZDUU010000647.1:0-1511 GCA_964508675.1 uncultured Bacteroidales bacterium
CTGAACCGGACTTCTTTTGTTGCAACTCAGCTTATTGATCTTGTTTTCGAAGGCACCTTGGAGGATTGCTATTTTGAAAATTGCAAATTTACAAGGGTGACATTCCAGAATTCAACGCTGATAAATACCTTCTTTGAATGCAGAAATCTTAAACGAATCCGTTTTGTTGACTGTAAGATGGACAAAATGACCTACGCATTCCTGAAAAACGGGAAAGCAGACCTGAGCGGCATTACATTAATAACGACATAAAAAATCCATACAAGAAAAAGCAAAAATCTGCTTATTGTTTGGAAGAAGGTAAGGGAACGTTTATATCCAAATCACATACACGGCTTTGCTGTCGCCGGTATCGTAAAAATCTTTTAACACAGCTTCTTTGGTATAACCGCAACTATCGTAGAAAAATGAAAACCACCTTAATATCTTGGTTTATCTTTAATTTCAGCGTAATATTGCTCTATTCCGATGGATTTTATTTTGGTATTAATTTCAACAAATCGTTTGTATAGATGTTCGTCAAAGCCTGTTCTATTGCAGGGAAATTCACTGCACTGACAGCAAAAATCCACTTTTTTCTCAATATAACAATCACGTACCATACAGTTTTTGAAGAGCTTACATTTTTCGTTCCTGCACCCGGAGCATTCAACGGTTGTAAAAAATTCCAGCATTTCCTTAAAGTCAGGATATTTCTTAAAAACAGGTTTGTCTAGTAATTCAGCGAAACGCTGCGCATAAGCATCAAAATTTCCCAAAGCTTTTTTCAACTCTTCGCTGTGTTTTTTTATTTTGCCATCCTTAAATGCAAAGCATTGTCCGCAATGCAATCCGCAGGGGGCCATCTTTTCTTTTATCGGGTCACTGTGCGTTTTTGTCATATTTTATTTTTTGTTTTTGTGGAGGTTTTCTTCTCTGCGAAAAGCGACTATATTAGCAATCAGATCATAAGGAATGGGTTGGTTCAACGGGAACTGAATGGAGCCTCTTCCCATTTTGTATTGTGAAAGTTCCTTTTTAAAAGCTTCGTTCCCATCGGGCAAAGCATAAAATCCTATATGGCTTTTGAAAGCTGCAAAATAGCACAGAATTCCATTTAGCCTGTATGCCGGCATGGCATAACTGATGCATTCTTCTGCATCGGGTGCAGCTTTTTTTACGGTGCTTCTTATTTGTTCCAAAACAGCTTGGATCTCTTCGGGATAGCTGCTTATGTATTCGTCAACGGATTGTGCTTTTTTCATATAAAAGGAGATTATATTTTTGAGGCAATATTCATGACGGTGTTCCAGTTTCTGGTAGTAATGTTTTTGCCAAAAAGCTTTTCCAGCATATTCATACTTTCGGTGGTCTTTGTTTTTGAGATATCCAACACGCTACAGACAGCCCTGTCGTATATTTCCGGAATGCGAAATGAATCGTCAGCGGAAGTCCATGGAAGTTTTATGGAAATTTCCGCTTTTTCCTTTACTTCCCCATTTTTTTCGGTTCTATTTTTTTCAAATCTTCCA
>CAZDUU010000648.1:0-1506 GCA_964508675.1 uncultured Bacteroidales bacterium
GTTAAATCCTGATGCGATGAAACATATAAATCTATAGCGTATTTCTGTTTTTGAATAGCTATTTGCTCAATAATGTCAGCCTTTTTATACAAATCAAGTTTTTCCTTATTGTCGTTCACAACGATAGCCTGCTTTTTTAACTGATCTGATTTATTTTTTAAAGCTTCTACTTCCTTTTCAAGCAAGTCGGCTGTTTTTACATTTGGATTTTCAGCATTATAATTCCGAACGGTAGAAAGTACCTGATTGTAAACATTTAACTGGTTTTGGTTAGAGTTGTCCATTTTTGACGAGTAGTCCCTGAATAATTGATTTAATTGGATTACCTGGTTATCAATATCGTTTTGCAATTTTTTTTGTTCGGCAGCATTAATGGTTGAACTTTTAAGCGTTTCTAGGCGGTTAACTTCATCCATTGTCTTCTGTATTTGTTCCTGGAGCGCAGGAATATCCTGTTTGTTCTGATCGGCATCAGCTAACAGTTTTTTTTGTGAAAGCGAAAAATTAATCTCGTATTTATTGTCGTACTTACTTGCTTTAAGAACAAGTTCTTCGTCTGTTCTGCTTATAGCTGTGTCAATCTGATTTGCCAGTGTTTTCTTATATTCATTAATCTTCTGCTGAGATTGATCTAATTCCTTCTGATTATTTTGAATTTCCTCAAGCACAAGAGATTTTTGTTGCTCTAAAAGTTCTTTCTCTTTTTTATCTCTTGATTTATTGATTGCGTTGTTAATAATATCAAGTTTTTGCTTTTGTTCCCTGACGATACTTGAGTAATATTGCTGATTGAACTGTTCTTTTTCAAGATTTTCGGCAGTCGGAGCATTGGTTTGGGTTGACGTTGGCAATAATGGATTTATGCCGCTAATGGTATTTTGAGGTAATTTATCTTTATTATCCTGATTTGCAACAGCATTAGTATCAACCGGCTGAACATTCGTATTTGTATTTTTTACCTCAGTCGTTTTGTTTGTATTCTGAGCTAAGTTGTTGTTAGTTTGTTTATTAGCATTTTTGTTATTTGTTTTATTGGTCGTTTTCTGTCCAACTTTTTCTTTAACAGTTTGGGCTACTGCTATATCAGCCGACAATTCTTTTTCGAAAATATCTTTTTTAAGTTGTGTTTTTTCAACAGGCACTTTGCTTAACTCATCGTTGGTTCGTTTATCGTTCGAAACTGTTTCAGCGAATTGCTTAATAAAAACATTTTCACTATTTATATTTTCAATATCTGTTTTTGATTTTTCAATTAGCTCGGCAATCTCAACTTGTTTAGCGTCTAATAAATCCGATTGCTTATTAAGTTCATCAAGTTGGGTTGAAATAAAGTTCTTTTCTGTTTCAGAATTAGAATTGCTTTGCTTGCTTTCCAGATCTTTAATTTTTTCGTCTATTTGATTAATGCTGTCGGTCGTAGCATTAAACATTTGTTCGTAAGCGCTTAACTCATTTTCCTTATTTGTCTGAATATTCTTTCTGTCTTCAAATTCTTTCTGTAACGAT
>CAZDUU010000649.1:0-1505 GCA_964508675.1 uncultured Bacteroidales bacterium
AAATAGCTGTGTCTAAATCATAATAATGGAAATCGTTGAGACCGTCAAATTCTGGCCTGAAATCAGTTTTTTTATAAATAATGGTTGAAGGTTTCTGCGTCGTTGGGTCAACTGCCCAAATAGTCATGTAAAAATATTTTTGATTGGAGTTATTATAAGTCCGATTGAAAAACATGTACACACCGCGCAGAGTATCAGGAACAAATGTTTTGAAATACATCGCAAATTTCCCGTTTTGTGATCCGGTTCCTGCCAGACCAATTCCATATTCAGGTGTGCCATCGTCAACAGCATAATAATTAGAAAATTTTTGATTTTGAATGAGTGTGTCGTTCATCGTAAAAATATTTCTGGAAAGAAGGGATGGAGCTGTTACACTTATCTTTATTTCGAAAGAGGATTCCTCTAAGTTATTGTCAGGGAAATAATTGGTTTGTGACTTTCTTTTGAAATCAAATTTATCTAATGCGGCAATATTATCACTTCCCAATGAGTCGCTTCTGGTAATTTGCTGGTTTGTAAGATTCTTTATGGTCATATAACGGAATACATTCAGCAGGGTATCATACATATTGTAATAGGTGAACCGTAAAGTGTCAAGCTGAAGTGTATCCGCCAGTTTATAGTGTTCCCACGGAATCGAAGTATAGGGCTCTTCCACAAAAGTGTGAATCGGATTTTTGAAAGTAATATCAGGGAATATGGTGTCATTTTCGTTTCGGTTATAATCAAGATAAACATAATCCAGATTCCAAAAATCAGTATTGCTGCAAAAGCTTGGAAAAGAAAGATTGCCTAGGCTTCCATAGTTGTAAAACCTAAATTGAAATCCTTTTCTAAGAAAAATAGAATCGGTAATAGGAATCATGACTCTTTTAAATGCAGAATCAGATTCTCCTGCTGCAGACCAGATATGACTCCAATCAGTTTCGGGAGTTTTAAATTGTAAAACCAGTGAATCTGTTGTTTCCGGGGCATAACCGCCTTTCCCCTGTGCCTGGTAAAAAAAGCTAAGGTATAATGAATCTGATAAGTCATAATATGTATAAAAATAGCGATCAATATGAATATATTGCGAACTGCCACTATCGTAATAATAGAGCGAATCGCTTACATCAATCATCTGATATGAGTAATAAATATTCATACTTGCAGTAAACGTTCCCGGTTGAAACTGACAGTTATATAAATGAGTTCCGCTGTAATAATAAAGAGAATCGGCATTATGATATATACCGGTCGCACTTTCATAATAAAATAAAAGATTTGTTGCTATACTAAATGTATTTTGAGTAGAAAAATAGCTCAGATTAATAGGTTGAGAAGTTAAACGGTCAGCAATAAAAGGCGTTTCTGATGCGTTGGAATACAATTCACCAGCCATATTGAGAATATCGAATGTTGCAACTCCAAAACTGGGAGGATTAATTCCAAAACTGCTGTTCACAAAAACATAATTGTCCTGCCATTTATTTTGATCCGGATAAATCGTGATTTTTGAAAAA
>CAZDUU010000650.1:0-1505 GCA_964508675.1 uncultured Bacteroidales bacterium
GAAAAATATGTAGTTTGCAATGCAGACGAAGGCGACCCTGGAGCTTTCATGGATCGTTCCGTTCTTGAAGGCGATCCTCATTCAGTGATTGAAGCAATGGCCATTGCAGGATATGCTATCGGAGCTACCAACGGTTTGGTTTATATTCGTGCTGAATATCCTCTTGCTATTGAAAGATTAAAAATAGCCATCAATCAGGCCCGCGAATATGGTTTTTTAGGTGAAAATATTTTTGGAAGCGGATTCAATTTCGACATCACATTGAGGTTTGGTGCAGGAGCATTTGTTTGTGGTGAAGAAACAGCATTGATTCACTCAATGGAAGGTTTACGTGGTGAGCCGACTTTTAAGCCCCCATTCCCCTCAGTATCGGGATATAAAGAAAAACCAACCAATGTAAATAACGTTGAAACATTTGCAAATATTCCGGTAATCATTAATAAAGGTGCCGAATGGTATGCATCTATCGGAACCGAAAGAAGTAAAGGTACCAAAGTTTTTGCTTTGGCAGGGAAAATCAACAATGTCGGATTAATCGAAGTTCCGATGGGAATTACCTTACGCGAAGTTATTTTTGAAATTGGCGGTGGTATAAAAGGCGGAAAAAAATTCAAAGCTGTTCAAACAGGTGGCCCTTCAGGTGGTTGCTTAACAGAAAAGCACTTAAATACTCCCATTGAATACGATACACTTATCGAAGCCGGCTCTATGATGGGTTCGGGAGGTATGATTGTAATGGACGAAGACGATTGTATGGTTTCGGTTGCAAAATTCTACCTCGATTTTACTGTAGAAGAAAGCTGTGGAAAATGTTCTCCCTGCCGAATTGGAAACAAACGTCTTTCGGAATTATTAGAAAAAATTGTAAAGGGCGAAGGAACAAAAGATGATCTTGAACTTCTCAAAAATCTGAGCCAGGTTATTAAAGACACATCGCTCTGCGGCTTAGGTCAAACATCTCCAAATCCTGTTTTATCAACGTTGAATAATTTCTATGACGAATATATTGAACACGTTACAGAACATAAATGTTGTGCTGGTCAATGTAAGAGCATGGTTCGCTATTTTATTAACCCGGAAAACTGTGTAGGATGTACAGCCTGTGCACGTAACTGTCCGGTAAATGCAATAAAAGGCGAACGTAAGCAAATTCATGAAATCAATCAGGATATCTGTATCAAATGCGGAGCTTGTCTTGAAAAATGTAAATTCAACGCTGTTTTTGTTAAATAATTAAGAATTCAGAATATGGAACAGATTAAAATAAAAATAGATGGTAAAGAAGTAGCTGTAGAAAAAGGTATCACCATCCTTGAAGCTGCTAAAAAAGCCAATATCAACATTCCGACTTTATGCTATATGAAGCTGGATGATTTTAACATTGAAAATAAACCCGGGGGTTGTCGTATTTGTGTCGTAGAAGTAAAAGGCAGAAAAAATCTGGCACCTGCCTGTGCTACCGAATGTGGTGACGGAATGGAAGTAAAAACCAGTAATGTTAGAGT